>JAMPXR010000038.1 GCA_023701085.1 Ramlibacter sp.
CGCGCGCGCGGGAGCAGCGACGGACGCCGCGCCCGCGACCGACATCAAGTTCTGCGCGATCGACGATCCCGGCTGCGAGGCATGTCAGTGACGGCTGCTCGCCGCTTCATCGCGCGCAACGGCATTCAAGTGTCGGCGTTCTCCGACAGAACGTCGATGCAAACGAGCAACAAAATCTGGCGGTGATGTGAACGGACACTTTGCAATTCGCATCACTGCTCACATAATCCGAGCATTGGAAAACTTATGTTGACCTGGGACGAAGAAGTCAAGCCCGCATCGCCAGCATCCCACAGCGGTTTGTTCGCAGACCGCGAGGCGGGGCATTCACCCCTTCGCCAAACCTCCTCCCCCTTCCCGCAACCCGCACCGCGCACGCTGGACGACGGCGCCGCGCCGCCCGCGCACGCAGCGAAGTCCGCCATGGCGGCGAGCCAGCGCCGCGTCAACGCCGCCGACAAGCGCATCATCAACGGCCAGACCGACGTCAACCAGCTGGTGCCGTTCAAGTACAAGTGGGCCTGGGAAAAGTACCTGGCCGCCTGCTCCAACCACTGGATGCCGCAGGAAGTGAACATGACGCGCGACATCGCGTTGTGGAAGGATCCGAACGGCCTCACCGAGGACGAGCGCCGCATCATCAAGCGCAACCTCGGCTTCTTCGTGACGGCCGACTCGCTGGCCGCCAACAACATCGTGCTGGGCACCTACCGCCACGTCACGGCGCCCGAGTGCCGGCAGTTCCTGCTGCGCCAGGCCTTCGAGGAGGCGATCCACACCCACGCCTACCAGTACATCGTCGAGTCGCTGGGCCTGGACGAGTCCGAGATCTTCAACGCCTACCACGAGATCCCCTCGATCCGCGACAAGGACGAGTTCCTGATCCCCTTCATCGAGGTGATCATGGATCCTGCCTTCACGACCGGCACGCCGGAGAACGACCAGCGGCTGCTCAAGAGCCTGATCGTGTTCGCCTGCCTGATGGAGGGCCTGTTCTTCTACGTCGGCTTCACCCAGATCCTGGCGATGGGCCGGCAGAACAAGATGACGGGCGCGGCCGAGCAGTACCAGTACATCCTGCGCGACGAATCGATGCACTGCAACTTCGGCATCGACCTGGTCAACCAGCTCAAGCTCGAAAACCCCCACCTGTGGACCCCGCAGTTCAAGGCGGAAGTCAAGGCGCTGTTCGAAAAGGCCGTCGAGCTCGAATACCGCTACGCCGAGGACACCATGCCGCGCGGCGTGCTCGGCCTCAATGCCTCCATGTTCAAGGGCTACCTGCGCTACATCGCGAACCGCCGCGCCACGCAGATCGGCCTGGAAGCGCTCTACCCGAACGAGGAAAACCCTTTCCCGTGGATGAGCGAGATGATTGACCTGAAGAAAGAGCGCAATTTCTTTGAAACCCGTGTGATCGAGTACCAGACGGGCGGCGCGCTTTCCTGGGATTGAAGAAGGCAGGCAGCAGGACGTGTTCGGGATTCGCGCGGGGCGATGACCATGCCGCAAAGAAGCGTGGCTCGACCCGGCAACGGTGTTCATGAGGCTGGGCGCGCGCCCAACTTCATGAATCGCTCCATGCAAACCAACAAGCATGGAGTGCTTTTTTGGTTGATAGTGATCAACTTGAACAGGAGATAGTGATGGCAACTGCAAAGAAACCGGCCGCCAAGAAGGCCGCAGCGAAAAAGCCGGCCGCCAAGAAGTCCGCGGCCAAGAAGGCACCGGCGAAGAAGGTAGCCGCCAAGAAGGCGCCGGCGAAAAAGGCCGCCGCGAAGCGCCCGGCCGCCAAGAAGACCGCGGCGAAGCGCCCGGCCGCCAAGAAGGCGCCGGCGAAGAAGGCCGCCGCGAAGCGCCCAGCGGCCAAGAAGGTCGCCAAGAAGGCGCCGGCGAAAAAAGCCGCGGCCAAGAAGCCCGCTGCGAAGCGGCGTCCTGCGGCTAAGAAGGCAGCGAAGAAGCCCGCTGCGAAGAAAGCTGCGAAAAAACCCACTGCGAAACCGGTAGCCAAGGCGGCCGCGCCTGCTGCCCCGGCTGCGCCCGCGGCTCAGACCACTCTGAACCCGCAGGCCGCCTGGCCGTTCCCGACGTCCAGCAAGCCGTAAGGCAAAGCGTTTTACGCATGAGCCCGGCACCGGCAGGTGCCGGGCTTTTTTTCCGTCCGCTTCGCCCCTTGCCCGCGGGGCGCTAGCGCTCCTGCGCGGCCAGCGCCATGCGCCGGCGCAAGCGCTGCGCCTCCTCCAGCGCGCCGGCCTGTTCGGCCCGCGCCGCCTGCACGCCCAGCCAGGCGAGCAAGGGACGGCGCCATCCCTGGGCCGAAGCGGTGTCGGCCGCGAGCGCCAGCACGTCGGGATCGGCCCGGCCGTTGCGAAACAGGACACCCGCCGCGACCAGCCGCGACAGCGGATCCTCGATGGCCGCGACGGCAGCCGCGCCGCCGGCCGGGGCGGCCGCCGCGCGGTGCTGCGCCGGCAGCAGGGCGAGATCGGCCGGCGCGATGCGGCCCGCCAGGTAATCGGCATAGGCCCGCTCGGCCGCCGGCGCATCGCCGCGCAGCCGCTCGAAGCCCTCGCAAGGCTCCAGCAGCAGGCTCGCCACGCGCACCGCGCAGCGCGTCAACTCGGCGCGGGCGACCAGCGCCGGCTGGCCGGTGCTGGCCAATTCGCCGCGCGCCCGCTCGAACTCGGCCGCCTCGACGCGGGCATTGCCTTGCAGGTAGGCCCGCGCGGAACGCTCCAGGGCATCGTGCGCGCTGATCTGCCAATCGGGCACGCGCGGCTTGCCGCCGCATCCGGCCAGCTGCAACGCCGCGACGACCATCAGCCCCGGCAGCAGGGTTTTCGCGCGGGCGGACATGCGTGTCATGGCAGCTTCACCTCGGTGTCGCGCGCGAACGGCCACTTGCGGTTCAGTTCGTTGATCATTCCCTCGATCTTGTGCAGGTTGGCCTCGACGTCCGCGCGCAAGGCGCCCAGGTCCACGGTGGCGCCGCGCACGTTGGCGCCTATGCCCTGCGCCTCGGCGAGCACCGCGTCCACGCCCTTCAGGCTGGCGCGCGTATCCGCGAGCAGCTGGTTGAGCTGCACGACGGTCGCGCGCGCGTCCCGCAGCAGGCCGTCCGGCCCGAACACCTGGGTATCGGCCTTCGCCGCGAGGCCGTCGATGCGCGCCAGCAGGGCATTGGTGCGGTCCAGTGCCGCGACCAGCTTGGCCGCGTCGGCGTCGTTGCCGAACACCGCCCCCAGCGCGCCGCGCGGTCCTTTCAGCTTGCGCGTGACCTCCTGCAAATCGTCCAGCGACCCGCGCAAGGCCGCATCCTGGGCGGTCAACGCGCTCAGGTTCTCCAGCACCTCCTTGGCCGACGCCAGAACCCGCGGCAGCTCGGCGGTGGCGTCGCCGCGCAGTGCCGGCCGCTCGGCGCCGTCGGGCAGCGGCGGGTCGGTGAGGATGCCGGTGAAGGCCCGGATGTTGGTGCCGCCGACCAGGCCGCGCACCAGCGTGAACACGCTGGACGTGCGCAGCCAGTGCGCGTCCTTTTTCGCCACGTCGATGACGATGCGCACGTTGCCGTTGTCGGCCAGCTCGACCCGCCGGACACGCCCGATCGGAAAGCCCGAGAACGTCATGTCCATGCCGACCACCACACCCTCGGAGTCCTCGGTGAGCAGCACCAGCGTTTGCGTCGGCTCGAAGAAACCGCGCGCGTACAGCAGATACGCCACCGAGCCCGCCACCAGCAGCGCGGTGAAGACGAGCAGCAGCGCGGCCTTGAACTCCAGATGCCTGATCGGCCGCGCCGGCGCGGGCTCCGAGTTCTGGACCGGTGTGTGAGCTTGTTCCTGCATCTCAGCTTCCCATGACGCCATGCGCCACCCGCGGCATATGAAAGGAGTGGGCGCGTTCGCGGGCCACCGCGGAACCGGCTTTGCCGGGCCGCTGGGGGCGCCCCTTGAGGGGATGCACCGAAGGCGCTTCGGGGTGGTCTTTCACGTCAGGAATAGTTGCCGGCCAGGCTGGCCGCCTCGAGCACCAGCAGCACCGCGAACATGCGCACCAGGCCTTGCAGGGCGGCGCTCTCGCGCGAACCGTCGCCCTCGACGTCGTACAGCCCCGACGCCATCGGAATGATGGACACCGCGAGGCTGAAGAACAGGGTCTTGAGCACGAAAATGAGCGACACGGCCGGATGGAACACATGGCCGAAGACATGCGTGTACGCCGGCGCGCCGGCGAAGGTCCAGCCATAGACGGCCAGGTAGGCCAGCACCAGCGCCACCACGCAGCTGAGCGCGGCCAGGGTGATGGTGGCGAACATGCCGGCCAGCGCGCGCGGCAGCGCCAGCGTCACGACCGGGTCGATGCCCTGGCGCGCCAGCGCGTCGAAATGCCCGATGCGACGCATCTCCGCCAGCGCCGCGCCGTTGGGGATGGTGCAGCGCAGGGCGACGAAGAGCGCGGCGGTGAGGGGAATGAGTTCCAGCACCAGCACGCGGATCACCATCTCCAGCGCGTAGCGCGACAAGCCGTAGCTCAGGGCCGTGACCACCACGATGCGCGTGATCACCAGGGTGAGCAGCGCGCACAGCACGGTGAACCACCACAGGATGGGCGCGGTGTCCAGGTACAAGTGGCGCATCAGCGCCTGCCGCGTCTCGCGCCCGTAGCTCGATGGCGACATCGCCAGCACCAGCAGCGAGGCGCCGAAGAAGATGATGCGCCACCAGCCGGAAAGCCAGCGCAGGGGCGCCCGGCCCGTGTGGGTCAGCCTTTGGAATCGCGTGGATGCGGCGTCCATGGCCAAATGATAGGCGAGCGCGGCGCCGAAGCCTCGCAGCGGCGACCCGGCGCCGCCCGCCGCCCGCGCCCGCCACAATAGCCGGCACGAGGCACCACGCGAAGGAGATGGCTATGGCCGATCATGACTACGACCTCTTCGTCATCGGCGGCGGCAGCGGCGGCGTGCGTGCCGCGCGCATGGCGGCGCAGCGCGGCGCCCGCGTCGCGCTGGCGGAAGCCGCGGCGCTGGGCGGCACCTGCGTCAACGTCGGCTGCATCCCGAAGAAGCTGTACAGCTACGCGGCGCACTTCGCCCACGACTTCCGGGACGCCGCCGGCTTCGGCTGGGACGTGGCCGCGCCGCGCCTGGACTGGGCGCGGCTGAAGGCCCAGCGCGCGCGGGAGATCGCCCGCCTGAACGGCGTGTACCGGCAGCTGCTGTCCGGCGTGGGCGTCGAAATCGTCACCGGCTGGGCGCGGCTGGCCGGCGGCCACGCGGTGCGGGTGCGCACAGCCGCCGACGAGCGCCGCATCACGGCCCGCCACATCCTGATCGCCACCGGCGGCACCCCGAGCGTCCCCTCGTTTCCGGGCTGCGAGCATGTGGTGACCTCCGACAACATGTACGACCTCGACCCGTTCCCGGCGCGCCTGCTGGTGGTCGGCGGCGGCTACATCGCCTGCGAATTCGCCTCGATCTTCAACGGCCTGGGTGCCCGCGTGACGCAGCTGTACCGCGGCGAGCAACTGCTGCGCGGCTTCGACGACGACGTGCGGCATTTCATCGCGCGCGAAATGCGCAGGACCGGCGTCGACCTGCGCGTCGGCAGCAACGTGCGCGCCATCCATCGCGGCGCGCATGGCCTGGAGGCGACACTGGCCGACGGCAGCACGCTCACGGTGGACGTGGTGCTTTACGCCACCGGGCGCGTGCCGAACGTGAACGGGCTGGGCCTGGACGCCGCCGGGGTCGCCCAGGACGAGCAGTCGGCGATCGTGGTCGATGCGCATTACCGCACATCGCTGCCCTGGATCCACGCGCTGGGCGATGTGACGGCGCGGGTGCAGCTCACGCCCGTGGCCCTGGGCGAAGCGATGGCCTTCGTCAGCCACCTGTTCGGGCCGCGCGGGCGCGCCATGAGCTACGACTTCATCCCGACCGCGGTCTTCACGCATCCGAACATCGCGGCCGTGGGCTACACCGAAGCGCAGGCGCGCGCGGCCTTCCCGAAGGTCAGCGTCTACCGCAGCGAATTCAAGCCGCTGAAGCACACATTGAGCGGCAGCGGCGAACGCACGCTCATGAAGCTCGTGGTGGACGCGGCCAGCGACCGCGTGGTCGGCCTGCACATGGTGGGCCCGGACGCCGGCGAAGTGGTGCAGGGCTTCGCGGTCGCGATGAAGGCGGGCGCCACGAAGGAAGTGTTCGACAGCACCATCGGCATCCACCCGACGGCGGCCGAGGAGTTCGTCACGATGCGCGAGCCGGTACGCGGCTGAGATACGGCTTCCTTACAGCGCATTACAAATTCGCGAGGGGGATGCAACCGCTTTACCGTTTCTTTGCGATCGCCGCGCAGGCTCAGGCGTTCTACTTCTTGGGAGAAGACCGTCATGACGCCTGGCCGCCTGCTTGTAGTTTGTCTGGTTCGCCTGTTGCCGGCGCTCGTCCTGGCGCTGCCTGGCGTGGCCGCGCTGGCGCAGCAGTCGGATCCGCCCGGGCGGGTGGCACGGCTCAATCATGTGCAGGGGCCGGTGGTGTTCTCGCCGGCCGGCGACAACGAATGGACCGACGCCGTCCTCAACCGCCCGCTCACGCGCGGTGACCGGCTGTGGACCGACCGCGGCTCGCGCGCCGACGTGCAGGTGGGCTCCGCCGCCGTGCGGCTGGACGGGCAGACCCATCTGGAAATCCTGGCGCTCGACGACCAGTCGGCCCGCCTGAGCGTGACCCAGGGGACCGTGTACGCGCGGGTGCGCAGCTTGCCCGAGGGCGAGAATTTCGAGATCGACACGCCCAACCTCGCCTGGCGCGCCGCGTACCCGGGCGACTACCGCATCGACGTCGATGCGCTACGGGGCACCACCCGCGTCACCATTCATTCCGGCACCGGTGCGGTGTATGGCGAAAACGGCCAGGCCCTGCCGCTGGGCGGCGGCCAGCAGATCACCTTTCGCGGGCGCGCGCTGGTGCAGCTGGGCGCCCAGGAGTCGCCGCCGCAGGACGCGTTCGACCGCTGGGCGGCCGAGCGCAATCGCCTCGAGGACCAGGCGATTTCGGCGCGCTACGTGCCGCGCGAGGTCGTGGGGTTCCAGCAGCTGGACGCCCATGGCCGCTGGGCGCACGACCCGACCCACGGCATGGTGTGGTTTCCGCAGGGCACGCCGGCGAACTGGGCGCCCTACCGCCACGGGCACTGGGAATGGATCTCTCCCTGGGGCTGGACCTGGATCGACGACGCGCCCTGGGGCTTCGCGCCGTTCCACTACGGCCGCTGGACCCAGGTCGACTCGCGCTGGGCCTGGGTGCCCGGCCGCCTCGCGCTGCGGCCCGTGTACGCCCCGGCGCTGGTGGCATTCATCGGCGGCGCCGACAGTTCGGTCGCATGGTTTCCGCTGGGCCCGGGCGAAGCCTGGCAGCCGCCCTATCGCGCCAGCCCGGTCTATATCAGCAACGTCAACCGCCACATCCCGGTCGAGACCCCGGCCGGCTATACGCACCAGCGCAGCACGGAGGCCCTGACGGCCATCTCGGCGCAAGATTTTCATCGCGGCAAGCCGATGCGCGGCGGCTGGCTGCGCGTGGCGGCCAACACCCTGACCAACGCCCGGATCGTGCCGCCGCCGCCGATGCCGCAAAGAAGCGAGCTGCTCGCCCACCAGCGATCGGCGCCGCCGCGCGTCACGCCGCCGGCCGAGGCCGAGATCCGCAAGGTGATCGCCACCCCCTTGTCCGGAAATACCCCGCCGGCGCCGTCCGCCGCGCGCGGCGCCGAAACGCGGCAGGCGCCGCAGGCGGACACCGCTGCTGCGGCGCCACCCGAGGCGCAGACGCAGGCCGAGGCGCAGCGCCCCTCGGCCGAACAGGCCCGGGCGCAGCGCCGGCAGGCCCGCCTGGCCGAGCGCGCCAAGCGCATCGAGCAGGCACAGCGCGAAGAACAGGCCGCACCCGAGCGCCAGGCCAGAGCCACCGTCCCGTCCCGGCCGGCCGAGGAAATCCCGCCTGGAACGCCGTTGGCCGAGCCCACGGCGCGCGCGACCGAGGACAAGCGCGCACGACAGGCCCGGACGGCCGCGGCAAGGCCGCAGGATCGGATGGCCGTGCGAGCCGTGCAGGCGCAGCGCGAAGAGGCGGCCCGGCAAGCCGCACAAGCCCGGCGCGAACAGCAGGCCTTGCAGGCCGCGCAGGAGCGGCGCGCGCAGCGCGCCAGAAGCGCCGAACAGACCCGGCGCGAGCAGGCAGCGCTCAAGACCGAGCCACTGCGGCGCGAGCAGGCGGCCCAGCGGACCCAGCGTGAACAGGCCGCCGCGCGGCGCGGCGAGCTGGCCAGGCGCGAACAGGCCCTGCGCGAGCAGCAGGCGGTGCGGGCCGCACAGGCCAAGCGCGAGCTGCAGGCGCGGCGGGCCGAGCAGGCGCGCCGCGAGAAGCAGGCACACCAGGAAGAGCAGCTGCGCCAGGACGCGCGCGCCCAGCAGGTCGAGCAGGCGCGCCGCGCCGCCGAGGATGACGCGCAAGCCCTGCGCGAGCAGCGCAACCAGCGCGAAGAACAAGCCCGCCGCGAGGAACAAGCCCGGCGCGAAGCGCAGGCGCGCGAGCAGGCCCAGCGCGAGGCCTGGCAGCGCCAGCAGCAGGCGATCAGCGAGCAGTGGCGGCGCGACAACCAGACGTACGAGCAGCAGCAGCGCGAGCGGATCCGGCAGCGTCCCGACCTGCGCGATGAGCGCCGGCCCGCACCAGAGATCTGGCAACGCGGCATCCCCATCCTGAACCCGGGGCGCACCAGCTGAGGATCGCCCCGGGGCCGCTCGGCTTACAGCCGATTACAGAAAACGGCCGGGCCCGGGGCCGCTTTACAGAGCCTTTGCAGCACTCCGGCCGCGTTGCGCGTTCTTACTTCATGGGAGATCCATCACCATGACGACCCAGCGCATGCTATCCGGCGTATTCCTGTCCCTGTCGCGCGTCCTGCCGCTGTTGATCCTTGCCTTTGGCAGCATGGCCGCGGCCGCGCAATCCGACCCGCCCGCCCGCGTGGGCAATTTGAGCCACCTGGAGGGGACGGCTGCGCTCGCACCCCCGGGTGACTCCGAATGGACCGACGCGGTGCTCAACCGTCCGATCACCCGCGGTGACCGCCTCTGGACCGACCGCGGCGCGCGTGCCGAAGTGCATCTGGGCTCCGCCGTCCTGCACGTGGACGGCGAGACCTTCCTGGATTTCACCGCCCTGGACGCGCAGGTGCTGCAGGCCAGCCTGAACGAGGGCACGGTCAACGCCCGCGTGCGCGAACTGGACGCCGGCGAGAACTTCGAGATCGACACGCCGCAGCTGGCGCTTCGCGCGTCGCAGCCCGGCGACTACCGCATCGACGTGGATTCGGCGCGCGGCACCACCCGCGTGACGGTGCGCAGCGGCATGGCGCTGGTGTACGGCGCCGGCGGCGAGGCGCAGCAGCTGCAAGCGGGCCGGCAGATCACCTTCACCGGACGCGAACTGGAGCGCGTCGCGGTGCAATCCCCGCAGGAAGACGGTTTCGACCGCTGGGCCGCCGACCGCAACCGCCGCGAAGACGAGTCGCTCGCCGCGCGCTACATCCCGCGCGAGGTGGTGGGTTATCACCAGCTCGACGCGTACGGCAGCTGGGCGCAGGACCCGAGCTATGGCATGGTCTGGTTCCCGCGCGTGACGGTGGCCGACTGGGCGCCCTACCGCTACGGGCACTGGGAATGGATTTCGCCCTGGGGCTGGACCTGGATCGACGACGCGCCCTGGGGCTTCGCCCCCTTCCATTACGGCCGTTGGACCACGATAGGTTCGCGCTGGTGCTGGGTGCCCGGGCGCATCGGCCCGCAGCCCATTTACGCACCGGCCCTGGTGGCGTTCATCGGCAGCGGTTCCGGCTGGAGCCTGACCCTCGCTTCCGGCCCCGGCATCGGGTGGTACCCGCTGGCGCCCGGCGAAGCCTGGCGCCCGTATTACCGCAGCAGCCCGGTGTATGTCCGCAACGTGAATCGCAACATCGTGGTGAACAGCCAGTCGTTCGATTCCGCCGCGGCGCACGCGCACCGGCGTCGCGGCGAGGCGATCACGGCGATGCGGGTGGAGGATTTCAGCCGCGGCCGCCCGGTGCCCGGCCACTGGAGCCGCGTCAGTCCGGCCGAAGTCGCGCGCGCCCCTCTGGCGCCGCTCGCGTCCATGCCGGCGCCCCGCCGCTTCGGCGATGCCGCCCGCGGTGGGCCAGCGCGCACACAGGCGCCCGCTCCCAACTCCGCCCCTGCGGCGGTCGTGCCGCGCGAGCCGCTCGCCGGCACGCGCCCCGGCTTGCGGCCACGCGATGACGCCCGTGCGCAGGAGCAGCCGCCGCGCCGCGCACCCCGGCCACAGGCGGAAGTCCCGCGCCGGCCATTCGAGCAGGGGCCGGATCGGCGCGCGAATGATGAGCAACGCGCGCAGGACAACCAACGCCGCCAGCAACAGCAGGAACAGGCCCGACGTGACCAACAGGTGCGGCAGGAGCGCGACCGGCGCGAACAGCAGCAGGCGCACGAGCAGCAGGAGCAGCGGCGCGCGCAGCAGGAGCAGCTCCAGCGCGAGCAGGCGCTGCGGCAGCAGCAGGCGCAGCAGGAGCGCCGGCAACAGCAGCAAATGCGACAGCGCGAGCAGGAGCAGCGCCAGCAGCAGGCCCTCCAGGAACGGCAGCAGCACCAGCAGCGGCTGCAGGAGCAGCGCGAGCAACGCCCGCAGCAGGCCGCGCAGGAGCGGCCGCGCGCGCAAATCCCCGCCCCGGCCGCCGTGCAGGCGGGGCCGCCGCAGCGCGGCGAGGGACGTGAGCGCGCGGCGCAGCGCGACCCCGGCGGGCGCGGCGAGCGCCGCTCACCGGACGACGGGGACGGCCGCGGGCGCGGCCAGGGTCCGGGGCGAGGGGGCTAGGGCCCTATCGGCCAAAGCGTCAGTTGACCGCTTCCTCCCGGAAGGACCGAACCACACTGGAGGATTTATCCTCGTCCGGCGGCAGGTAGATGGTGGTGCGGTCGATCTTCGCGTCGTAGGCCGCCAGTTCAGCGCTGGCGCTGCGGATCACGGCTTTGTCCAACGGATGGCATTGGCGCTGACTCAGGCGGCTCAAGGACTCCGAACGCTCGATCATCTGGCGCACGCGGGCCGGGTCCGTCATCAGGGCAAAGGGGTTGGCCGCCGCTGTTGCTGTTCTCATTCGCTGAA
>JAMPXR010000039.1 GCA_023701085.1 Ramlibacter sp.
GGTCCAGCATGTGCGGCGGCATTGCGGCGCCGAGCCGGCCTGCTACATGACCGGCGGCGCGGGCTGGAAGATGGCGCCCCACATGTCGGTCCCCTTCGAGCTGGTGGAAAGCCTGGTCTTCGGCGGGCTGCTGGAGATCGCGCGGCAGAGATTAGGACTGGCGGCCTGAACCGCCGCCGCCTGCGCGGTGGCCAGGCCCTGACCTCACGCGTCCAGGCCGTCCGCCGCCTGGAACAGCGCCTCGCGCGCCTGCCGCAAGACGCGGGACTTCCACTCGTCGGTGTCGACATAGAAGGCGTCCTTCATGTCGCGCCTGATCTGCTCGGCCAGCGCGGGTGGGGCCTGCGGGTGCAGGTGCAGCCAGTGTTCCGCGCGCAGCGCCCGCAAGATCTCCTCCATGGGGACGGTGCCGTACTCCAGGGCCATGCCCGTGTACTCGGCCTGGGGGCACTCCTCGTACGCCGCGCTCCACATCAGGCCGGTCAGGAAGGCCGACGAAGAGGACCCGTCGTAGATCGAGGTCACCGGCGTGGCGCCATTGCCGCCCCACCAAGCGCGGGCACGCGCCACGGCCGCCGCATCGTCACGCCCCGCATAGATGCGCTCGCCCACGCCGCTGGGACCCAGCCCGGTGTGGATGTCGATCCAGGCCATGCGCTGCGCGCGGCGCCCGTGCGCGCGCAGCACCTCGCGCAAAGCCCGGTTGCTCCAGGTCGGCGCCGTGCCGCCGAAGAACATGCCGTCGGGGAACTCGTGCTGGCCACGCGTGATCGCGGCCTGGTAGGCGGCATGGCCGTGCTCGGTCACGTACTGCCTGATCGCGGCGGCATTGGCTGGCGAGGGCGGCCACGCCTCGGGCAGCATCAAGGCCTGGATCTGCCGGTAGGGCTCGTTGAGCGGCAGCGGCTTTGAAAAATCCTGGAAGTTGCGGTTCAGGTCCACGTTTTCCTGCGTGACACGGCGCATGCGCGAAAAACCGTAGGGATTGAGCGCATGGATGTACAGGACCGCCACGCCGCGCTGTCGCGCGTGCTCGCGCCAGGCGGCGTCGTGCAGGGCCGCCAGCTGTACGCCGCTGCCGCAAAAACCTTCGACGCCGTGGCAGGCGCTGGAGAGGATCAGCAGCTTGCCCGCGCCGGGCGGGCCGTCACGCGCCACGTCCATCGCGAGGTCCTCGCCATCGCGCCCGCGCAGCGGATGCGGCTGGGACTCGACGGCCAGCCCGACGTCCTGGGCGGCCTGGATGAAGCGCGCACGGGCCTGCGCATAGGAGTCGGAAAACGCTTCGGCGCCGGTCATGGGCGGCCTTCGGCCAGCCATGCTTCGGCCAGGCGTACCCAGTAAGTCGCTCCCAGCGGAATCAGCTCGTCGTTGAAGTCGTAGCTGGGGTTGTGCAACATGCAGGGGCCGGCCCCGTGCCCCTTGTCGCGATGGCCGCCCTGGCCGTTGGCGATAAAGCAGTAAGCGCCCGGCTTGGCCTGCAGCATGTAGGCGAAATCCTCGCCGCCCATCGTGGGCTCCTGGACCTCCACCTTGTCCTCGCCGACGATGCTCGCCATGACGCGGCGCGCGAACTGCGCTTCGTCCGCGGAGTTGATCGTCGCCGGATAGTTGCGCACGAATTCGAATTCGCAGGCCGCTTCGTGGGCGGCGCACACATGTTCGGCGACCTGCCTCATCCGTTGCTCGATGAGGTCGAGCACGTCCAGCTTGAAGGTGCGAACGGTGCCCTGCAGCTCGCAGCTGTCGGGCACCACGTTGGTCGCCTCGCCCGCGTGGATCATCGTGACCGAGATCACGCCCGCGTCCACCGGTTTCTTGTTGCGGCTGATGATGGTCTGGAAGGCCTGCACCATCTGGCAGGCGATGGGCACCGGATCGACGCCGAAGTGCGGCAGGGCGGCATGGCTGCCCTTGCCCCGGATCGTGATCTTGAACTCGTTGGTCGAGGCCATGACCGGGCCGGCGCTCACCGCGAACCGCCCCACCTCGTAGCCCGGCCAGTTGTGCATGCCGAACACGGCTTCCATCGGAAAGCGCTCGAACAGGCCGTCCTTGATCATCTCGCGCGCGCCGCCGCCACCTTCCTCGGCCGGCTGGAAGATCAGGTAGACCGTGCCATCGAAATTGCGGTTGCGCGCGAAATGCTGCGCCGCCGCCAGCAGCATCGCGACATGCCCGTCGTGGCCGCATGCGTGCATCTTGCCGGGGTGCTGGCTGGCATGCCCGAACTGGTTGAACTCCTGGATCGGCAAGGCGTCCATGTCGGCGCGCAGCCCCACGGCGCGCGGGCTGCTGCCGTTGCGCACGATCCCGACGACGCCGGTCTTGCCCAGGCCGCGGTGGATCGGGATGCCCCATTCGGTCAGCGTTCGCGCCACCAGCTCGGCAGTGCGCACTTCTTGGAAGCACAGCTCGGGATGGGCATGGATGTCGCGCCGGATGGCGGCGATGGCGCCGGCCTGGGTCACTAAGGAATCGAGAATGTTCATGGAAATCGGTCCGCTGCGGAGCCCGCAGTCTAGCGTTTGCGACCTGGCTCTGCAGGGTGCCGCGGCGGCGGCAGGGGATATCCGCCAGAATCGGGGTGATGGATCACACAAGCACCGTCTCGCCGCGTGCGCTCGAGCTGGCACGAACCCTGGTGCGCATCGATACCGTGAGCGCCCGCTCCAATCTGGAATTGATCCATTTCGTGCGCGACGAGTTGGCCCGGCTGGGCGTCGCCAGCCGGCTGAGCTACAACGCGGACAAAACCAAGGCCAATCTGTTCGCGACATTGGGCGAGGGCAAGCCGGCCGGGATCATCCTTTCCGGCCACACGGACACCGTGCCATGGGATGGCCAGGACTGGTCCTATGATCCGCTGAGCGCGACCGTGCGTGATGGCCGCCTCTACGGCCGCGGTTCGGCCGACATGAAGAGCTTCATCGCCGTCGCGCTGGCGCATGCCGGTGAGTTCCTGGGCGGTGCCGCGCCGTTCGCGGTCCACCTGGCCTTCAGCTACGACGAGGAGGTGGGCTGCTTTGGCGTCAGGCACCTGATCGCGGACATGCGCGAGGCCGGCGTGGCGCCTTTGGCCTGCATCGTGGGGGAACCGACGGGCATGGTGCCGGCCATCGCGCACAAGGGCGTCTATCGCTACCGGTGCTGCGTGCGGGGCAAGGAAGCCCACTCCTCGCTCACCCCGCATTCGGTCAATGCCATCGAGATGGCGGCGCGGCTGGTGGTCAAGCTGCGCGAGATGGCGGAGGGTTTCGAGCGCGACGAGCCGCGCTACGAAGGGTTCGACGTGCCGTTTTCCACGGCCAGCGTGGGCCAGTTCCACGGGGGAATCGCGGACAATGTCGTGCCGCGCGATGCGCAGTTTCGCTACGAATTCCGGGATCTTCCCACCGCCGACGTGGACGCGATGCAGCGGCAGCTGGTCGCGCACGCGCGCGCGCTGGAGCCCGCGATGCAGGCGGTGGCGCCGGAGGCGGGGTTCCGCTTCGAGACGATCTGCGAGATCCCGAGCTTCCTGGGCTCGGCGTCGGACGGCGTGACCCGGCTCGCCCAGCGCCTTTCGGGCGAGGGGCGCACCACCGAGGTGGCGTTCGGCACCGAGGCCGGGATTTTCAAGCGGGCCGGCATTCCCACCGTCGTCTGCGGCCCCGGCAGCATCACGCAGGCGCACCAGCCCGACGAATACGTGACCCTGGAACAGCTGGCGCGGTGCGAGGCCTTCATGCGCGGTCTGGCCAGTGCGCGCGAGATTGGATAGAAGAAAGTCGCCAGCTTTGCGCTGACACGGGCTCAGTTCATGAATCACGCCATCGATATCTCACCGGACGGCGAATGCGCCGACGACAGCGCCACTTCCGTGCGGGGCGCCTGTCCGCACGACTGCCCGGACACCTGCGCCCTGGTCACCACCGTGCGGGACGGGGTCGCCATCGCGGTGCGTGGCAATCCGCAGCACCGGCACACCCAGGGTGTGCTGTGCGCCAAGGTTTCGCGCTACACCGAACGCAGCTACCACCCCGAGCGCCTGCTGCACCCGCTGCGCCGCAGCGGCCCCAAGGGGTCGGGGCGCTTCGAGCGCGTGAGCTGGGACGAGGCCCTGGACGACATCGCGCAGCGCCTGCGGGCGATCGCCTCGCGCGATCCCCAGGCGATCCTGCCTTACAGCTATGCCGGCACCATGGGACTGGTGCAGGGCGAGAGCATGGCCGCGCGCTTCTTCCACAGGCTGGGTGCGTCCCTGCTCGATCGCACCATCTGCTCCAGCGCCGGGACGGACGCTCTGGTCCACACCCTGGGCGGCAAGGTCGGCATGAAGGTCGAGCACTTCGCCGAGTCCAGGCTCATTCTCATCTGGGGCAGCAACTCGATCGCCAGCAACCTGCATTTCTGGCGCATGGCCCAGCAGGCCAAACGCGCCGGCGCCAGGCTGGTGTGCATCGATCCGCGCCGCACCGAAACCGCGGAGAAATGCCACGATCACGTGCAACTGCTTCCGGGCACCGACGCTGCCCTGGCCCTGGCGCTGATGCATGAGCTCATCGTCAACGACTGGCTGGACCACGACTACCTGGCGAACCACACGGTGGGCTGGGAGGCGCTGCGCGAGCGGGCGCTGCGCTGGGACCCGCAGCGCGCCAGCGCCATCTGCGGCGTGCCGGCCGGGCAGATCCGTTCCCTGGCGCGCGACTGGGGCACCACGCGGCCGGCCGCGATCCGGCTGAACTACGGCATGCAGCGCGTGCGCGGCGGCGGCAACGCGGTGCGCGCGGTGGCCTGCCTGCCGGCGCTGACCGGCGCCTGGCGGCACCCGGCCGGCGGCCTGCTGCTGTCTTCCTCGGGCATGTTCCCGGTGGACAAGGCGGCTTTGCAGCGCCCCGACCTGCTGGCGGGCCGCAGGCCGCGCACCCTCAACATGGTCACGATCGGCGACGACCTGCTGCGCGCCGGCTCGCCGCAATTCGGGCCGCGGATCGAGGCGCTGGTCGTCTACAACAGCAACCCGGTGGCCGTGGCGCCGGAATCGGCCCGGGTCGTCGCCGGTTTCGCGCGCGAGGATCTGTTCACCGTGGTGCTGGAGCAGTTCCGCACCGACACGGCCGACTTCGCCGACTATGTGCTGCCCGCCACGACGCAGCTGGAACACTGGGACGTGCATCTGTCCTACGGCCACACCGACGTGCTGCTCAATCGCCCCGCGATAGCGCCCGTCGGCCAGGCCAGGCCCAACACCGAGATCTTTCGCGCGCTGGCGCGCCGCCTGGGCTTTGACGAGCCCTGCTTCGCCGAAAGCGACGAAAGCCTGTGCCGCGCCGCCTACGGCGAGCGAGTGGACTTCGAGCAGCTGCTGCAACAAGGTTACGCGACCGTGCCGATGGCGGATGCGCCTTTCGCCCACGGCGGTTTCCCCACGCCCTCGGGCAAATGCGAGTTCTTCAGCGAGCGGCTGGCACGGCGGGGCCTGGACCCGCTCCCCGATCATGTGCCGAATCACGAGCCTTTCGGTACCGGCGGCCGCTATCCGCTGGCCATGATTTCGCCGCCGGCCCGCAACTTCCTCAATTCCAGTTTTGTCAACGTGCGCAGCCTGCGCGACATCGAGGGTGAGCCGGTGCTGGAAATCCATCCCGAGGACGCCGCGCAGCGCGGCATCGTGACGCGGAGCATCGTGCGCGTGTTCAACGACCGCGGCGAATACCGATGCAAAGCCGTCGTGGCGGACCGCGCGCGCCCCGGAGTCGTCAACGGCCTGGGGGTGTGGTGGCGCAAGTTCGGACTGGCGGGGACCAACGTCAACCAGCTCACCAGCCAGAAGCTCACCGACCTGGGCGGCGGGCCGGTGTTCTACGACTGCCTGGTCGAAGTCCTGCCGGCGTGAAGAAAGGACTGGTGATGGCTGTCGGCGCGGGGGTGGTGGCTGCGGCGCTGGCCGGTGCGCTGGGCCTGGCGGGCTGCTCCAACCTGGGCTACTACTGGCACACGGCCACGGGGCATCTGCAGCTCATGAACGCGGCCCGGCCGGTGGAAGACTGGCTGGGCCAGGGCGACACGCCCGAGCGCTTGCGTCAGCGGCTGGCGCTGAGCCAGCGCATCCGCGCCTACGCGGTGACCGAGCTGAAGCTTCCCGACAACCCCAGCTACCGCCGCTATGCCGACCTGCGTCGCAGCGCCGTCGTCTGGAACGTGGTGGCGGCCCCGGCGTATTCGGTGACGCTCAAGAACTGGTGCTTCCCGGTCACGGGCTGCGTGAGCTATCGCGGCTATTTCGACGAGACCCTGGCGCGGGCGGAAGCGGCCGAACTCACGCGGCAGGGCTACGAGTCCAATGTGTACCCGGTGCCCGCGTACTCCACGCTGGGCTGGATGAACTGGGCCGGCGGTGATCCGCTGCTCAACACCTTCATCTACTACCCCGAAGGCGAGCTGGCGCGCCTGATCTTCCATGAGCTGGCGCATCAGGTCGTCTACGCCAAGGACGACACGACGTTCAACGAGTCGTTCGCGACCTCGGTGGAGCGGCTGGGCATCGCGCGCTGGCTGGCCGGCCACGCCGCGGATGCGGCGCGCAAGGAATACGCCGAGTTCGACGGGCGGCGCAGCCAGTTCCGCGCGCTGGCGCTGGCCACGCGCAAGCGCCTGCAGGAGATCTACGAAGGCACGCAGGGCGCGCAGCGCGATGCCCTGAAGCAGGCGACGCTGAAGGAGTTCCGCGAGCATTACGCGCAATTGCGCGCGGGCTGGGGCGGCGAGCCGGCGCGCTATCGCGGTTTCGACCTGTGGGTGGAGCGCGCCAACAACGCGTCCTTCGGTGCGCAGGCGGCCTACGACGAACTGGTGCCCGGCTTCGAGGCGCTGTTCGCTCGCGAAGGCGGAGACTGGACGCGGTTTTATGATGCGGTCAAAGGGCTGGCGGGCCTGCCCAGGGACGAGCGCCACCGGCTGCTGAAGGAATCCTCATGAATCTTTCCATGATCGCCATCGAAGGAACGCCAAGTGACTGATATCCACATCACGCGCCAGCATCATCTGGGGCTGGCGCAAGCGCGCAAGCTGGCCTTCAGGTGGGCCGAGGTGGCCGAGGAGAAGCTCGACATGGAATGCACCTATGAGGAAGGCAAGACGTCGGACCTCGTCAGCTTCAAGCGTTCGGGCGCGCACGGCGAACTCAAGGTGACCAAGGACAAGTTCGTGCTGGACGCGCGGCTGGGCCTGCTGCTGGGCGCCTTCAAGCACAAGATCGAATCCGCCATCGTCAAGAACCTGGACGAACTGCTCGCGCACGAGTCGCCGGTGCATGCGTTCGAGAAGGTCGTGGCCAAAAAGCCGGCGCCCGGGAAAGCAGTGCACGGGAAAGCCGTGCCCGGGAAAGCGGCGGCCCGCAAGAAGGCTTGAGCGGCCATGGACACTCCACCGCTCGCGCCCGGTCCGCTGGATGGCCTGAAAGTGCTCGAGCTCGGGCAATTGATCGCCGGCCCCTTCGCGGCCAAGACGCTGGCGGATTTTGGCGCCGACGTGATCAAGATCGAACCGCCGCCCGACCCGAAGCGTCCGGAAACCAGCGGCGGCGATCCCCTGCGCAAGTGGCGGTTGCTCAAGGACGGCACCTCGGTCTGGTGGCAGGTCCAGTCGCGCAACAAGCGCTCGATCGCCCTGGATCTCAAGGAGGGCGAGGCGCAGGATCTCGTGCGCCGGCTCGCCCGGGACGCCGACGTGCTGATCGAAAACTTCCGGCCCGGCGCGATGGAGGGCTGGGGCCTGGGGCCCGACGCTTTGCTCGAGCTCAACCCGCGGCTGGTCATCCTGCGCATCAGCGGCTACGGCCAGAGCGGGCCCTACCGCGACCGGCCGGGTTTCGGCGTGGTGGCCGAGGCCATGGGAGGCCTGCGCCACCTCACGGCCGAGCCGGGCCGCGTGCCGGTGCGCGTGGGCGTGAGCATCGGCGACACGCTGGCGGCTTTGCACGGGGTCATCGGCATCCTGCTGGCCCTGCAGCACCGCCATGCGAGCGGGCGCGGGCAGGTGATCGATGTGGCGCTGTACGAGGCGGTTTTCAACTGCATGGAAAGCCTGCTGCCGGAGTACAGCGCCTTCGGCGTGGTGCGCCCACCGGCGGGCAGCGCCATGCCCGGGATCGCGCCCACCAACGCCTACCGCTGCCGCGACGGCGGCTACGCGCTCATCGCCGGCAATGGCGACAGCATCTTCAAGCGTCTGATGGCCGCCATCGGGCGTCCCGATCTGGCGGCCGATCCGGCGCTCGCCGACAACGCCGGCCGCGTCGCCCGTGTCTCCGAACTCGACGCCGCCCTCGGCCAATGGGCCGGCGGGCTCACCGTGGACGAGGTGCTGGCCGCGCTGGAGGCGGCGGCGGTGCCCGCCGGCCGCATCTACACCGTGGCCGATATCGCGGCCGATCCGCACTACCGCGCGCGCGACATGCTGCAGGCGGTGCGCATGGAAGACGGCAGCATGCTGGCCGTGCCCGGCATCGTGCCCAAGCTGTCGGCCACCCCCGGCGGGCACAGGCGCAACGCGCCGCGCCTGGGGCAGGACACCGACGAGGTGCTGCGCGAGCTGGGCCTGACGGCGCAGCAGATCGAGGGCCTCAAGCGCCGCGGCATCGTCGCCGGGGATTCATCGTGAACCGCTGGACACCGGAGGAATCCCCATGAGCCGACGCCCCTTCCTGGCATTCGCCTGCGCGCACCTGGCCGACGAGCGCCTTTATGCGGCCCAGGTCGCGGCGCTGGCCGATGGCCACGACTGCCGCGTTTTCGTGTTTCGCCAGCAGGTCTCTCTGGCGGCAATGGCCGAGGAGCTGTTGGCGAATACGCCGCAGCGCTTCACGCTGATCGGCCTGTCCCTGGGCGGCTATGTGGCCTTCGAGGTGATACGGCGCCAGTTGCAGCGCCTCGAGCGGCTGGTGCTGCTCGATACGACCACGGCGGCCGATGCGCCGGCACGCCATGCCGGGCGGCTGGCGGACATCGCGAAGGTGCGCGCGCAAGGAATCGAAGCGCTGATCCCCGATCTGCCCGGTCGCTGGCTGCTGCCCGCCCACGCACAGCGACCGGAGCTCGTCGCGCTGGTCGCCGACATGGCGCGCAGCGTCGGCGCCGGCGGGCAGATCAACCAGCAGACGGCGATGCTGGGCCGCCCCGACTCTCACGGGGACTTGGAGAAGGTTGCGGTTCCCACGCTGGTGATGTGCGGCCGGCAGGACCCCGTCACCCCGGTGGCCGACCACCAGGCCATGGCCGCGCGCGTCCGGGATTCGCGGCTGGTCGTCATCGAGGAATGCGGACACCTGTCGACCATCGAGCAACCGCAGGCCGTGAACGGCGCGCTGGCCGATTGGCTGGCGTCCACCCAGCCGGCCTGATCCCAGGGGCGGCCCTGGCCGGCGCCGCGGCCCCGGGGCCCGCGCACAGGCCTTAACTGAGCGAGCCGATCAGGTCGACGTATTGCTGCATGGCGTCGTCGGCGGCGGTGCCTTTCAAGCCGTTCCAGGCATCCCACTTCGCGCGGCCCACCATGTCGCCGAAGCCCGGCTTCTTCTCGGCGTTGTCGCCGACCGTCGCCTGCTTGTACAGGGCATAGAGCTTGAGCAGCGTGGCGTTGTCGGGACGCTCGCTCAGGTTCTTGGACCCGGCGACGGCGGCTTCGAATGCGGCTTTCAGATCGGCCATGATGGCTCCTTGTTGATGCGGCGATGGCGCAGGGCAGGGCATCTACCTTTTTGCGGTCTCTGCGGGTATCGTCGCGGTATCTTACGGCCGGCCGAGCGACCAGAATAGGGGCGCCTGCCGAATCACACACGGAGACCGCATGGTTACGCGCATCGTTGCCCCGAAAGTCCGCCAAGCCACGCGCAAGGTCGCCGACTCGGTACGGCCCGCCGCCCGGCGCGCGGGCAAGACAGCACGCGCGGTGCGCCGGAACGCGGCACTCGCCGCGGGCGGGATGCTGGGCTTGTCCGGGGAGCGCATGAGCAAGGTCGACACCGCCTGGCTGCGCATGGACGCGCCCGGCAACCTGATGATGATCCTGGGCGTGTGGACGCTGCGGCCCGGCATCGCGTACCAGGCCCTGTGCGAGCGTGTGCGGGAACGGCTGCTGCGATACAACCGCTTCCGCCAGCGGGTGCAGGAGGACGCGGCCGGCGCGACCTGGGTCGAGGATGCGGGCTTCGACATCCAGCGGCATGTCGTGCGCGAGAAGCTTCCGCGGCACGCGAAAGGCCGCGAAGAAGCCGCGTTGCAGCAGCGCGTGGGAGAGCTCGCCATGCAAGCCCTGGACCGTGAGCATCCGCTGTGGAAGTTCCACCTGGTCGAAGGCTACGGCGGCGGCAGCGCGCTGATCGTGCGCGTTCACCACTGCATCGCGGACGGCATCGCGCTGATCTCGGTCATCCTGTCCCTGGTCGATGGTGGAGCGCCGCCGCCGGAACGCAAGCGCAGGGAAGCGGCGGCGGGAGCCGAGGACTGGATCGCCGACACCCTGATCAAGCCATTCACCGACATGACCGTCAAGGCCCTGGGTGCGGCCGGCGAAGGCGCCGTCCGCTCGCTGGGCCTGCTGCGCGACCCGCACAAGGGCCTGGCCGGATCGCTCGAACTGGCGCGCCTGGCCTACCAGGTGCTCGGCGACGCGGCCGCGCTGGCGCTGATGCCCGACGACTCCAGGACCCGCCTCAAGGGCAAGCCGGGCGGCGCCAAGCGCGTCGCGTGGTGCGAGCCGATTCCGCTGGAGGAAGTCAAGGCGGTCGGCCGGGCGCTCAACTGCTCGGTCAATGACGTGCTGCTCAGCTGTGTGGCCGGTTCGATCGGCGAATACCTCAAATCGCACGGCGACGACGTCGCCGGGCAGGAAATCCGCGCCATGATCCCGGTCAACCTGCGCCCGCTGGAGGATGCGCACAGGCTGGGCAACCGGTTCGGCCTGGTGCCGCTGGTGCTGCCCATCGGCATGGACAACCCCGTGGAACGGGTCTATGAAGTGCGCCGGCGCATGAACGCGCTCAAGGGCAGTACGCAGCCCCTGCTGGCCTTCGGACTGCTCGCGGTGGCGGGCCTGCTGGTCAAACCCGCGCAAGAGGCCATGCTCGGCCTCTTCAGCAAGAAGACGACCGCCGTGATGACCAACGTGCCGGGCCCGCGCGACA
>JAMPXR010000040.1 GCA_023701085.1 Ramlibacter sp.
AAACCGGCGAAGTCATCGAAACCGCGGGCCAGTGGACGCAGGCCTGGCAGGGTGACATCTGGACCGCCCGCGTGCCCCTGTCGCCGCAGCGCGCGCGCAGTCCCGAGGTCATGCCCGTCGTGGTCACGCTGGGCAACCAGGGTTGGCGCAGCGAAGCCCAGGTCAGCGGGCAGTGGCCCGCGCTGGCGGCGATGCCGGGCGTGTCCCCGGCGCTGCAAGCCGCCCTGCGCGGCGAAGGGGCCAGGGCCCCGGCTGCCGCGGCGCCGGCCCCGTCGCTCACCCTGGTGGCCGCTCTGTTGGGCGCGCTGCTCGGCGGCATCATCCTCAACCTCATGCCCTGCGTGTTCCCGATCCTGGCCATCAAAGTGGTCGGCTTCACGCGCCATGCGGACGACCGGCGCGGCCACCGCATTTCGGGGCTCGCCTACAGTGCCGGCGTCGTCGCTTCGTTCGCGGCGCTGGGGGGCCTGGTGCTGGCCCTGCGCGCGGCGGGCGAACAGCTCGGTTGGGGTTTCCAGCTGCAGTCCCCGGCGGTGGTGGCGACGCTGGCGGCGCTGTTCACGCTGATCGGACTCAATCTGGCCGGCCTGTTCCAGTTCGGGACGTTCCTGCCTTCTGGCGTGGCTTCGCTGGAGGCGCGCCATCCGGTCGTCAACTCCTTCCTCTCGGGCGTGCTGGCGGTCGCGGTCGCGTCGCCCTGCACCGCCCCGTTCATGGGCGCGTCGCTGGGTTTCGCGATCGGCCTGCCGGCGCAGCAGGCCCTGCTGGTGTTCGCGGCGATCGGCATCGGCATGGCCCTGCCCTACCTGATCGCCAGTTGGGTGCCCGCGGTGGCGCGCGTGCTGCCGCGGCCCGGCGCCTGGATGGACACCTTCCGCAAGTTCCTGGCCTTTCCCATGTTCGCCACGGTGGTCTGGCTGGTGTGGGTGCTGGGCCAGCAAAGCGGCATCGACGGCGCCGGCGCGCTGCTGATGCTGCTGGTGGCGATGAGCATGCTGATCTGGGGCCTGACGCTGCGCGGCGCCTCGCGCTCCACGGTGGCCGGCCTTTCGCTGGCATCCCTGGCATTTTTGGCCTGGTCCGTCGGACCCAGCATCACCAGCCTGCCGCAGGCCCAGCAGGCGGCGCGCAGCGACAACGGCGTGTGGCAACGCTGGGAGCCCGGGCGCGTGGATCAGCTGCTGGCCGCCGGACAGCCGGTGTTCGTGGACTTCACCGCCGCCTGGTGCGTGACCTGCCAGGTGAACAAGAAGACCACCCTGGAGCGTCCCGAATTGCTGGCCGAAATGGCGGACCGGAAGATCGCCCTGCTGCGCGCCGACTGGACGCGGCGCGACCCGGCCATCACCGCCGCGCTGGCCCAGCTGGGCCGCAACGGCGTGCCGGTCTACGTGTTCTACGGCCGGAACGGCCCGCCCGTCGTGCTGTCGGAAGTGCTGAGCGTGGACGATGTGCGCGCCGCCATCGCCGGGCTTTGACGGGCAGGGCCCAACGCGGCGATACGCAAACAGCCATTGCATGAAACACTGGCGGGCAAGCCGCTGAGCGCGTCCATCACGCGCCCTGAGGGCTGCTCCGTCCAGTGCGCCTCGTAGCGCCGCCCCTCAAGTAGACTCGCCGCATGGAGACCATCAGCGAGTTGCGCCGCATCCTGGGCAGTTGCCGCACCATCGCCGTCGTCGGCCTCTCGCCGCAGTGGCACCGGCCGAGTTTCTTCGCGGCCAAGTACATGCAGGGCCACGGCTATCGCGTGGTTCCGGTCAACCCGACGGCCAGCGAGATCCTGGGCGAGCGCTGCCACCCGACCCTCACGGCCGCTTCGCAGGCGCTGGCCGAGCGCGGCGAAAGGATCGACCTGGTCGACTGCTTTCGCCGAAGCGAGGACATCGCGCCGATTGCCGACGAAGCCATCGCCATCGGGGCGCGCTGCCTGTGGATGCAGATCGGCGTGATCGACCGGCAGGCGGCCGCCAAGGCGCGGGCCGCCGGCCTGGACGTCGTGATGAACCGCTGCGTCAAGATCGAGCATGCGCGCCTGTTCGGCGGCCTGAACTGGGCCGGCGTCAACACCCGCGTGATTTCCGCGCGCCGCCCGCAGCACCTGCCGTACTGATGCCATGACGCAGGAACCGCGCAACCCAGAGGACGACCCGCCGCAGACCGGGACCGACCACGAATACGGCTTCGGCACCCGCGCGGTCCATGCCGGCGCCGTGCCCGATCCGGTGACCGGGGCGCGCGCCACGCCGATCCACCAGACCACCAGCTTCGTGTTCGATTCGGCCGAACACGCCGCCAGCCTGTTCAACCTGCAGACCTTCGGCAACGTCTACAGCCGCATCAGCAACCCCACCGTGGCGGTGCTGGAAGAGCGCGTGGCCTCGCTGGAAGGCGGCCGCGCGGCGCTGGCCTGTGCCACCGGCATGGCGGCGCAGATGACGGCGCTGCTCGCGATCCTGAAGGCGGGCGACCACATCGTGGCGGCCTCCACGCTGTATGGCGGCAGCGTCGGCCAGCTCGGCGTCGGTTTTTCGCGGCTGGGGATAGAGACGAGCTTCGTCGACCCGGAAGATCCGGAGAATTTCCGCCGCGCGATCCGGCCGCAGACCCGCGCGCTGTACGGCGAAACGCTGGGCAACCCGCTGGTCAACGTGCTGGACATCGAAGCGGTGGCACACGTGGCGCACGAGCACGGCCTGCCGCTGGTGATCGACAACACCGTGCCCAGCCCGTACCTGTGCAATCCGTTCGTCTTTGGCGCCGACATCGTGGTGCACAGCGCGACCAAGTACCTGGGCGGCCACGGCACGACGATGGCCGGCGTGATCGTGGAATCGGGCAAGTTCGATTGGGGCGGGCCGCTGGCGAAGGACAAGTTTCCGGAGATGCTGGAACCCAGCCGCGCCTACCACGGCGTCAAGTTCTACGAGACCTTCGGCGACTTCGGCTACACCATGAAGGCGCGCATGGAAGTCAACCGCACTTTCGGCGGTTCGCTCTCGCCCTTGAACGCCTGGCTGATCCTGCAGGGCATCGAAACGCTGCACCTGCGCATGCAGGCGCACTGCCGCAACGCCCGGCGCGTCGCCGAATTCCTGAGCAGCCATCCATTGGTCGGGTGGGTGAACTACCCGGGCCTACCCGATTCGCCGCACCATGCGCTCGCGAAAAAGCAGTTTCGCAGCATCGACGGCCAACCGGGGGCCTCCGGCATTCTCACCTTCGGCATCCAGGCCGGTGACGCCGCCCGCGCCGGCGAGCGCTTCATCGACGCCTGCGAGTTCCTCAGCCACCTGGCCAACATCGGCGACGCCAAGACGCTGGTGATCCATCCGGCCTCCACCACGCACCGGCAACTGAGCGAAGAGGAACTGGCGCGCGCCGGCGTGCGTCCCGACATGATCCGGCTGTCGGTGGGCATAGAGGACGTCGACGACATCCTCTGGGACGTCGACCAGGCGCTGCGGCGGGCGGTGAAGTAGACGGGTGGCCGTTCGCCGGCCCCGGCTTGGCCGCCTTCGGGCTTCCCGCCGCGCCGGGTCAAACCGCCTGCAAACACAGGTACAGCCCCGGGATCGGCTGGCGTTGGTCTTCGCGGATCGGATGACGCAGCGTGCTGCGCACCTGGAAGCCATGGCGCAGGGCCAGCGCGCGCAGGTAGCGCTCGGAATGCGCATAGCGCTGGCTGGGCCGCAGCGTGAAATCATGCCCCTCGGGCGCCAGTTCCACCGAAAAGCAGAATGCGCCGCCGCGCTCGACGACCCGCGAGACGCCATCGAACACCGCCTCCAGCGCGCCCAGGTAGATGAAGACATCCGCCGACAGCACGAGTTCGTAGCGGCGCGCGGTCGTCGTGAGGTGATGGACCAACTCGTCCTGCTGCAGCCGGTCGTACACGCCCAGCGCCGCGGCCTTGGCGAGCATGTTGGCGGACAAATCCACCCCTTCGAGCACGTCGACCATCGGCTTGACCAGCGGCCCGCACAAGCCGGTGCCGCAACCCAGGTCCAGTGCGGCGTCGAAGCGCCGGCCCAGGGCGGCCAGCTGCTGCGCGAGCACGCGGTGCGCTTCGTAGCGCAGCACCCCGACCAGGTGCTCGTCGAAGTTGCCGGCGTAGCCGTCGAACAGAAACTCGACATAGCGGCGCGGGGCCGCGACGGGCGCGTCGCGGCCTTCCAGCGCCGCCAGGAAGTAGCGGTTCAGGTCCGCGTCGTCGCCGTTCTCGATCGCTTTGCGGAACGCGGCGGCCGCCTCCTCGGGGCGCCCCGTGTCCTTGAGCAAGGCGCCGCGGCGGCTCCATGCCGGACCCAGGTTGGGGTCGCGCGCCAGCGCCGCATCGTAGGAAGCGAGTGCCTCATCGTGCCGGTCCAGATGCTGCAGCGTCTCGCCGTGCAGCTGCCAGGTCGCGGCCTGATCCGGCTGGATGCGCAGCAGCCGCGTCCAGTCGGCCAGCGCCGCCTCGTGGCGTCCCAGCAGATTGTTCGCCATCGCGCGGTGCCGCAGCGCGTCGGCCGCGTCCGGGTCCTGCGCCAGCGCCTGCTCCAGCGGCTCCAGCGCTTCGCGCACCTTCCCCAGTTTCAGCCTTGTGGCCCCCAGGTTGGCCAGCGTCGAAGCCCGCCCCGGCACCAGCGCGAGACAGGCCTGGAACTGCCGTTCGGCGTCTTCCAGCCGGCCGTCCTGGTGCAGGCGCACGCCCTCCACGAAAAGGTCTCTGGCCTGCTCAAAAGGATTGCTCATACGGAACGGGCCCATTCTCCGGGCTGTGCCCATCATAGGCTGCGCGGCCGCGCGTCGGGCTGCGACAATCGGGCCATGAATTTCGCACCGCTCCAAAACGACACCTTCCTGCGCGCCTGCCGGCGCCTGGCCACTCCCTACACGCCGGTGTGGCTGATGCGCCAGGCCGGCCGCTACCTGCCCGAATACCGCGCCACGCGCGCGCGCGCCGGCAGTTTCATGGGACTGGCCACCAACGTCGACTACGCGACCGAGGTCACGCTGCAGCCGATCGACCGCTACGCGCTGGATGCCGCGATCCTGTTTTCCGACATCCTGACCGTGCCCGACGCGATGGGCCTGGGCCTGAGTTTCGCGCTGGGCGAAGGACCGCGCTTCGCCACGCCGGTGCGTGACGAGGCCGCCGTCCGGGCGCTGCGCATGCCCGACCTGGAGAAGCTGCGCTACGTGTTCGACGCGGTCACCTCGATCCGCAAGGCGCTGGCCGGGCGCGTGCCGCTGATCGGTTTTTCGGGCAGCCCCTGGACGCTCGCCTGCTACATGGTGGAAGGCGCCGGCTCCGACGACTACCGGCTGGTCAAGACCATGATGTACAGCCGTCCCGACCTGATGCACCGGATCCTGGAGATCAACGCCGACTCGGTGGCGGCTTACCTGAACGCGCAGATCGACGCGGGTGCGCAGGCCGTGATGATCTTCGACAGCTGGGGCGGCGTGCTGGCCGACGGCGCGTTCCAGGAGTTCAGCCTGGCCTATACCGCCCGCGTGCTGCGCCAGCTCAAGCGCGAGCACGGCGGTGATTCCATTCCCCGCATCGTGTTCACCAAAGGCGGCGGCCTGTGGCTGGGCGAGATGAACGGGCTGGACTGCGAGGTGCTGGGGTTGGACTGGACCGTGAACCTCGGCCGCGCGCGCGCGGCGGTGGGCGGCCAGAAGGCGCTGCAAGGGAACCTGGACCCCAACGTGCTGTTCGCCCAACCGCAGCAGATTGTTGCGCAGGCATCCAAGGTCCTGCACAGCTTCGGTGCGCCCCACACGGGTGCCGGGCACGGTCCCACGCACATCTTCAACCTGGGCCACGGCATCAGCCAGCACACGCCGCCCGAGCATGTGCAGGTGCTGGTGGAAACGGTGCACGAACAGTCCCGCAGCATGCGGAGCCCCCCAAGCGCTTGAACAGCGGCTTCGTCATCAGGGTCATCCCTAGGCTCAAGCTCTGCAAAAACTTTGCCAGAACGGCACTTATGCACAAAAACGGCGGGGCGCGCCAGAAAAACCGGTCGGTCTTTGCTACAAAACCAATAGCGAATCCAAGTGATTGATTCATAAGGATTTTTTGTCCTGCCATTTTTGCGGGCATTCCAGCGAGCGCCTTGATTTTCCAAGGCCCTGCGGCACGGGCGGTCTAACTATCAACAAAGTTATCCACACGGTTGTTCGCGTTCACATAAAAGGCTTTGAAATCAATCAGTTAAACGGCATTTCGCCAAGCAGCCTGAACACCGTTCGCTAACCCCCGCTTTAATGCCACATCGACTCGCCGTCGTCGTTCCCACACCAGCGCACAGCTCGGTCGGCGGCCCGCTCAGCTATTTAAGTGAGCTGCCACTCGCGCCGGGCACTCTGGTGCGCGTGCCGCTCGCGAAACGCGAAGTGCTCGGGGTCGTCTGGGATCCGAGCTCGACAGTCGGACCGCAGGACGTGAGCCGGGCCGAACGGCTGGTCGCGGCCGCTTTCGATTCGGTCCCGCCCTTGAGCCGCACATGGAGACAACTGGTTACTTTCTCGGCTACTTATTACCAACGCAGCCTTGGCGAAATCGCCCTCGCGGCATTGCCCCCGCAATTGCGTGAACTGAGCGCGAAACAGTTCGCGCGCCGCCTCAAACCCAGCGCCGCGCAGCCGCAGGCCGCCACCCGTCGAGACGGCCTGGCTCTGACGCCGGAGCAGCGCGAAGTGCTGGCCTCGTTCGATGCGGCGCCGGGCCCCTTCCTGCTGTTCGGCGCCACCGGCAGCGGCAAGACCGAGGTCTATCTGCAGGCGGTGCAGCGGCTGCTGGATCGCGACGCGCAGGCGCAGGCGCTGGTGATGGTGCCGGAAATCAACCTCACGCCGCAATTGCAGGAGCGCTTCGTCGCGCGCTTCGGCGCGGACCAGGTGGTGGCGATGAACAGTGCCATGACGCCGCTGCAGCGCCTGAAAAGCTGGCTGGCCGCGCACGGCGGCGCGGCGCGCATCGTCCTGGGAACGCGCATGGCCGTGTTCGCGTCGATGCCGCGCCTGCGGCTGCTGATCGTCGACGAGGAGCACGACCCCAGCTACAAGCAGCAGGAAGGCGCGCGTTATTCGGCGCGCGACCTGGCCGTCTACCGCGGCAAGCTTGAAGGCGCCAAGGTGCTGCTCGGCTCGGCCACGCCTTCGCTGGAGAGCTGGCACGCCGCCGAGCGCGGCCGCTACCGGCGGCTGCTGATGGCCTCTCGTGTCGGCCAGGGCGACTCGCACGGCGCGGCCGGGGCGGCCGCAGCCCCCGCGTTTCCCTCGGTACGCCTGGTCGACATGAACCTGCATCCGCGGCACACGGTGTTCTCGCCGCCCTTGCTCGAAGCGATCCGGCAGCGCATCGGCCGCGGCGAACAGTCGCTGGTGTTCCTGAACCGGCGCGGCTACGCGCCGGTGCTGGCCTGCACCGCCTGCGACTGGAAAAGCGAGTGCCCCCATTGCAGCGCCTACCGCGTCTTCCACAAGATCGACCGCAGCCTGCGCTGCCATCACTGCGGGCTCGCCGAGCGCGTGCCGCGCGCCTGCCCCGAATGCGGCAATGTCGACATCGCGCCGCTGGGCCGCGGCACCGAGCGGCTGGAGGAACACCTCGCCGAGCTGCTGGCCGATGTCAGGCAGCCCAACGGGGACGCGGTGCGCATCGCCCGCATGGATGCCGACAGCACCCGGCTCAAGGGCGCCCTGGAGCAGCAGCTCGCGCGCGTGCACGCCGGCGACGTGGAGGTGCTGGTGGGCACGCAGATGGTCACCAAGGGGCATGACTTCCGGCGCATCACCCTGGTGGCCGCCCTCAACGCGGACTCGGCCCTGTTTTCCAGCGACTTCCGCGCGCCCGAGCGCCTGTTCAGCCTGCTGATGCAGGCGGCAGGCCGCGCCGGGCGCGATGCGGCGCAGGCGCGCGCCAGCGAAATGTGGGTGCAGACCTGGCATCCGCGCCATCCGCTGTTCGATGCCCTGCGCCGCCACGACTATCCCGCCTTCGCCGCGCGGCAACTCGAGGAGCGGGCGCAGGCCGGCATGCCGCCGTTCGGCTTCCAGGCGCTGGTGCGGGCCGAGGCGCGCAGCCAGGAGGCCGCGCAGGCCTTCCTGCGCGCCGCCGCCGCCGCGGCGGCCGAGCTGGCGGCGGCGGCGCACGTGACCCTGTATTCGGCCGTGCCCATGGGCCTGCAGCGCCTCGCCAACGTGGAGCGGGCGCAGATGCTGGTGGAAAGCGCCTCGCGCGGCGCGCTGCAGCGCTTTCTGGCCGCCTGGCAGCCCGTGCTGCACGCGACGCGCGAAAAAGGCCTGCTGCGCTGGGCGGTGGACGTGGATCCGCTGGCGATCTGAGGCACCCGCGCGCCGGGCGCCGACCCATGCTGGACCGTGGAACGGCCGGCGAAGGTAGCCTGTTCGCGCGATGCTGGCCCGCCGCGGCGGGTGCCACAATCGGGACCCCAAGCACCCGTGATCAGGGAGGCCCGATGCGGACCACCGTTCTGATTGTCGAGGACGAACCGGAGTTCATGCGGCGGTTCTCCAGCGCCGTGCTCGCCGATCCGGCGCTGGACCTGGTGGCCACGGTGTCGACCGGGCGCGCCGCCATGGCGATGCTCGATGCGCAGCAGCCCGACGTGATGCTGGCCGACCTGGGCCTGCCGGACATGAACGGCGTGGAAGTGATCCGCCACGCGGCGGCGCGCCACCCGGAATGCGACGTGCTGGTGGTGACCATGTTCGGCGACGACCCGCATGTGCTCGAATCGATCGAAGCAGGCGCCACCGGCTATCTGCTGAAGGACGCGGTGGCGCCAAGCATCGCCGCGAGCATTCACGAACTGCGCGCGGGCGGATCGCCCATCAGCCCCGGCATCGCCCGGCGCGTGCTGCGGCGCTTCCGCCTGGCCGCCACGCCGGCCGCCAGCGCCGAAGCGGCCCCGGAGGCATCGCTCCTGACTGAACGCGAGACCGAACTGCTGCGCTTGACCGCCAAGGGCTTGAGCTTCGACACCATCGGCCAGCTGATGGGCATTTCCTCCCATACGGTGGTGGCGCACGTGAAGAAGATCTATCGCAAGCTGGCCGTCCACTCGCGCGGCGAAGCGGTTTACGAGGCCGGGCAACTGGGGCTGCTGTGATCGCGACCTGGCTGACCCAGCCGCCGTCCCGCTGGGCACGCCTGCTCCTCGCGGCGCTCGGCATCGCCTGCTGCGCCGGCGCCGCGCCGGCCGCCGTGGTGGAGCCCTCCCGGGCGTTCCTGCTGACGGCCCCGGACGCGACCCCGCCGCCGGCCGAGCGGCGCTGGACGCCGGTCACGCTGCCGGACATCTGGCGGCAGTCGCGGCCGGGTGTGCCGCCAGCGGACAGCTGGTACCGGATGGACTTCGACTATCCCGCGGCGCCGCAGGCGGCCGATACCTGGGCCCTGTACCTTCCCTATCTGTACGACGGCGGCGAGATCTGGCTCAACGGCTCGCCGGCGGGTCGCGTGCGGGTGAAGGACGATGCCGCCCACATCCGCTGGGCCCGGCCCCACCTGCTCACATTGCCGTCGTCGCTGCTGCGCCCCGGGCGCAACGACATCGCCGTGCGTACCGCGCTGCCCAGGGGCGGCGCAGCCATCGGCTTCCCGCGCCCGGGCATCGGACCGCTGTCCGAGCTGATGCCCATGTACGAGCGGCGCTTCTTCTGGGTCAATACCGCGCCCCTGATCACGGCGTCGGTATGCCTGCTGGCGGCGGGCTTCGTGCTGTTCATCTGGTGGCGCCGCCGCAGCGAGGATCTGTACGGCCTGTTCGGGCTTGCCGCCGCGCTTTGGGGCGTGCGCACCCTGACCTTCGTGGTCGAAGTCCTGCCGGCGCAGCACTGGCTGCCGTGGCGCCTGACCTACCTGGGCGCCACCGGGGGCTTCATCGTGGCGATGGCCATCCTCGCGCTGCGCTTCGGGGGACTGCGGCGGCCCTGGGTCGAGCGCGCCCTGGTGCTGTACTGGCTGATCGGTCCGCTCTGGTTGATGGCCGGAGGCGTCGCCGCCGAGCCGCTGGTCAATCGTTACTGGATCGCCGGTTTTCTTCCCATCGGCATCGCGATCGTCGTCGTCTCCCTGCGGACCATGTGGCGGCAGCGTACCCTGCGCGCGGCCGTGCTGCCCGTCGCGATGGTGGCCGCCGTGCTCGCCGGCCTGCACGACTACCTGGTGAACTGGAGCGTGCCGGGCACCGCCCAACTGCTGTTTCCCCAGTGGTCGGGGTATCGCATCTTCCTGCTGCACCACGGCGCCAACCTGGTGCTGCTGGCCATGGGCGCGCTGCTCACCCTGCGCTTCATCGAGGCACTCGGTTCGCTGGAAAAGCTGAACCAGACGCTCGAGTCGCGCGTGGCCGACCGCGAGCGCGAGCTGTCGGTCAACTACGCGCGCATGGCGGAACTGGAGCGCGAGCGCGCGGCGGCGCGCGAGCGCCAGCTGATCATGCGGGAAATCCACGACGGACTGGGCTCCCAGCTGTTCGTGTCGCTGTCACGGGTGGAACGGGGCGACATGAAGGGCGCCCAAATCGCCGATACGCTGCGCGGCTGCATCGCCGACATGCGTCTCGCGTTGGGCACGCTCACCCCCGACGAGAGCGACTTCCGCACCACGCTGGGCGACTTCCTGTTTCGCTGGCAGGGCCAGCTGCTCGCGGCGGGCGTCCGTCCGGCCTGGACCATCGACGTGCCCGATGGGGCGCTGAACCTGGCGCCGCACGCGGCGCTGCAGGTGCTGCGCATCGCACAGGAGGCGCTCACCAATGTCCTGAAGCATGCGGGCGCGCAGCGCGTGCAGGTGCGCCTGCGGCAGGCGGGCAGCCTGCTGGAACTCGAAGTCGAAGACGATGGCCACGGCGGGGCCACCGGGCGCGGCACAGGCGGGCGGGGCCTGGCCAACATGCGCGCGCGCGCGCAGCAGCTCGGTGGGCAGCTCGAATGGCGCAATGGCGGCGCGGGCACATGCGTCGCGTTGAAGGTTCCCGTGAACGCGGTACTGGCCTGAGCCCGGACAAGCCCGGTTTCGTTCCGGTCCCCTGAACGCGGCACTTCGCCGCCCGC
>JAMPXR010000041.1 GCA_023701085.1 Ramlibacter sp.
AGGCTGAAGGTGCGCGAGACGGTGCCGTAGTAGCGCTCGCTGCGCAGCACCTTGTCGCCGTCGCCCTTGGTTTCCTTCTCGCGGCGCACTTCGGCGTCGATCTGGATCACGTTGCCGTCGATGCGCACGTTGATGTCCTCTTTCTTCACGCCCGGAATGTCGGCCTTGACCTGGTAGGCATCGGGCTTCTCGGACACGTCGATGCGCATCTTCAGCTCGGGTGTGTCGCCATCGAAAGCGACCGGTGCGAAGAAGCGCCGCAGGGCGGAGTCGAAGTTGTCATTGAACACGGGGTCCAGCAGACGGAGATTGCTCATGATTCACCTCTCGTTGAACGAAGAAAAAAATCCGCCTTCGGGCCGGCTTTCAGCGGCCGACCCGCAGGCGGTCCACGACTTGCGATACGCCCGGCGAGGAGAAGGCCACGCCCACGGCCGCATCGTGTTCGGCCATCGAATGGACGGTGCCGCTGAGCGTGACCACGCCGCCTTCCACCGCGATCCCGATGTGCCTGGATTCGCGCACCGCCTGCCGGGTCAGGGCGGCGGTGATGCGCTGCGCGATGTCCTCCTGGTCGATGCGGGTCTTGAGGGTGATTTCGTTGAACAGGCCGCGCACGCCCGCCAGCGGACGAATCCCCTGTTCGGCGCTGGCGGACTGGTAGCCCCAATCCACCTGGCCGGCAAGCGTCACCCAGCCGTTCTCGACCTCGACCTGGACCTTGCCCCGGGGCACCAGCGTGTTGAGGCGCAGGGCCTCGGCGGCCGCGCGGGCGATGTCCGAGTCGCTGCGCGGTTCGCCGCCGGCGTGCTTCACGTCCAGTTCCAGCGCGATGCCGCGCACGCCGGCGACCCGGCGCACGGCGTGCTCGACCGCGTGCTTTTCGGCGAACGTGGCCAGGTGGCCGGTGACGGTCACGACGCCGTCCTTGACCATGACCCCGACGTCGCTGGCGTCGACCGCGTCGTCCCACTTCAGTTCGTCCATGACGTCGGCCTTGAGTTGTGCGTCCGTTTTCACCGTGGATCTCCCCGGGGTTGCATCACCGGAAAATCTAGGTCGCGCCCTGGAATCCGCCTTGACGTGAAGCAAATCTCTTTTCCCGCGCGGTGTGCCGCGCGAGGTCCAAAGGCCGAAGTCCATGCCGGCCGCGCCGGCAGCTCATCAGGGAATCAGCACCGCCGCGCCGCTGAGCGGGCCGCTGCGGACCGCGTGCATCGCGGCGTTGGCGTCCTGCAGCCGGAAGGTCTGCACATGCGTGCGCAGCGGCAGTTCGGCCACCAGGTTGAAGAACGCTTCGCCATCGTGGCGCGTGAGGTTGGCGACGGATTTCAGCACCCGCTCGCCCCACAGCAGCCGGTAGTCGAAGGCCGGGATGGCGCTCATGTGAATGCCGGCGCAAACGACCAGTCCGCCCTTGCGCACGGCGGCCAGCGCGGCCGGCACCAGCGCGCCCACCGGTGCGAAGATCAGCGCCGCGTCCAGCGGCGCCGGCGGCGTTTCATCCGAGGGGCCGGCCCAGGCGGCGCCCAGGCTGCGCGCGAAGGCCTGGGCGGCGTCATCGCCGCCACGCGTGAAAGCGTAGACCTCCTGGCCGCGCGCCACCGCCACCTGGCAGATGATGTGCGCGGCGGCGCCGAAACCGTACAGGCCCAGACGCCGGGCGGCCGCTCCGCCGCCCAGGCGCCAGGCGCGAAAGCCGATCAGGCCGGCGCAAAGCAGCGGGGCGGCGTGGGCGTCGTCGTAGCGGTCCGGCAGCGCGAAGCAGAAGCGGTCGTCCGCCGCGGTGTATTCGGCGAAGCCGCCGTCGCGGTCGTAGCCGGTGAACGCCGGATGGTCGCACAGGTTCTCGCGGTCGACGGTGCAGAACTCGCAGTGGCCGCAGGTGCGGCCCAGCCAGGGGATGCCGATGCGCTGCCCGATGGCGAAGCGCTTGGCCTGCGGCCCGCGTGCGATCACCTGCCCCACGACCTCGTGGCCCGGCACCAGGGCGGCGCGGCGCGGCGGCAACTCTGCGTCGACGATGTGCAGGTCGGTGCGGCACACCCCACAGGCGAGGACGCGCACCACCACGTCATGGCCCGTCGCCTGCGGCAGCGGCTTTTGCGCCGCCACCAAGCGGCCCGCCGGGCCCGGCGACGGTCATGGCGTTCATGAATGCCGGCAACATGGGTCCATGGTGCACACTTTGCGGCTTCCCGCCCAGTGCATTCGACACAAGCTTGACCTTGCGCAAGAACGGCAGGCGCGACAGTGACGACCATAGCTTCATGTCGCCTTCCGACACGCGCGGGCCGGCGCATGAACCGGCCGCGATGGATCTTCCGATCAAGCTGGGCCTGACCCGGGTGGCCCAGGGCGTCTCGCCGGCATCCCTGACCCTCGCTTACGTCGACTGGCTCACGCACCTGCTGGTGTCGCCGTCCAAGCAGGCCGAACTGGCCGCCAGCGCGGTGCGCGAAGGACTGCTGTGGGCGCAGTACGCCGCGCATGCGTGGCAGTGCGAATGCGGCCATTGCGTCGAGCCGCTGCCGCAGGACAAGCGTTTTTCGCCGCCGGAATGGGAAGCCGCGCCCTTCAACACGATGAGCCAGGCGTTCCTGCTGCAGCAGGAGTGGTGGCACGAGGCGACCACCGGCGTGCGCGGCGTCTCGAGGCACCACGAGGAACTGGTGGACTTCATGGCCCGGCAGTGGCTGGACATGTGTTCACCCTCCAATTTCATCTGGACCAACCCGCAGGTTCTCAAGCAGACGCTCATGACGGGTGGCCTGAACCTGTCCAGCGGTTTCGCCAACTGGTGGCGCGACGCGCTGGCGGTGCTGGGCGATGGCAGGCCGCGCGGCTTCGAGGATTTCCGGCCCGGCAAGGCGGTCGCGCTGACACCGGGCAAGGTGGTCTTTCGCAACCGGCTGATCGAGCTGATCCAGTACGAGCCGGCGACGGCAAAGGTTCGCGCCCAGCCCGTGCTGATCGTGCCGTCCTGGATCATGAAGTACTACATCCTGGACCTCACGCCCGGTGATTCGCTGGTCAGGTACCTGGTGCAGCAGGGACACACTGTCTTCGTGGTGTCCTGGGCCAATCCCGGCAGCGAAGCACGCAACCTCGGGCTGGACGACTACCTGGAACTGGGCGTGATGGCCGCGGTGAAGGCGGTGCAGGCCGCGCGCCCGGGCGCCGGCATCCACGCGATGGGGTATTGCCTGGGCGGGACCTTGCTCGCGATCGCGGCCGCGGTGCTGGGTGCGGGCCGCCGCAATTCGATCAAGACGGTCACCCTGCTGGCGAGCCTGGTCGATTTCCAGGAGCCGGGTGAGCTGGGGCTGTTCATGGACGAGAGCCAGATCGCGTTCCTGGAAGACCTGATGACCGAGCACGGCTATCTGGACGGCCGGCGCATGGCGGGCGCATTCGCGCTGATCAACTCCAAGGACCTGGTGTGGTCCAAGCTCGTGCACGAGTACCTGATGGGCGCGCAGACGCCGCTCACCGCGCTGCGCGCCTGGAACGCCGACGCGACGCGGCTGCCGGCCCGCATGCACAGCCAGTACCTGCGCGGGCTGTACCTGCGCAACGACCTGGCCGAAGGGCGCTTCAAGGTGAACGGCCGCACCGTCTGGCTCACCGACATCAAGGTGCCGCTGTGCGTGGTCGCCACCGAGCGCGACCATGTGTCGCCCTGGACCTCGGTCTACAAGATCCAGCGCCTCACGCGCGCCACCGTGAGCTTCCTGCTGACGTCGGGCGGGCACAACGTCGGCATCGTCAACCCGCTCTCGGGTGCGGCGGCGCATCCGCAAGCGACGTACCGCTTTGCTTCGCACGCGCCGCATCGCGCGCCCGCCGATCCGCAGGCATGGCGCGAGGCCGCGCCGCAGTTCCAGGGCTCATGGTGGCCCTGCTGGGAACAATGGCTCAGCAGCCATTCGGCCGCATGGTCGGCCGCCAAACCCGTGCAAGGGCTGCTCGAAGATGGCAAGGAGATCCCGGCGCCCGGGACCTATGTGCACCAAGTGTAGGTTTCGCCAGGACGCGGCCCGTCACCGAGGAAATTGAAGCCCGCAGGCTTGCGCGGACCAGCCCGCCGGACAGCCGGGCGCTTGCGTTTACGGGTGGTGTCCTGTCATGAGATTGGGCGGCGGGCGCCGGCTCAGTGCGGGACGTTCATGGATCGCCTGGCAGGCGGTGCAGTAGGGCGTGGCCGGCAGCGCCGTCAGCCGGCGCACGTCGATCTCGTCGCCGCAATCCAGGCATTCCCCGTAGCTGCCGTCCTGCAGGCGCCGGCGCGCGGCAATCACCTGCTCGAGTTCGATGGCGGCCTTGCCGGCCTGGGCGGTCTCGACCATGGCCTGGGTCTCCTCGATCGCCATGTCCTTGAAGTCGACGACTTCACCGTTGCTCACGTCCGATGCGTGCTCGTCGATGTCACCCGTGGCGCGCAGCACGGCCCGCAACTCGGCTTCGCGCTGGGCCAGCAATTGGGCAAAGCGGGGCGACAGGCTGAGGTCGAACGTTTCCATGGGAGATCCTGACAGGGGATGAAACGATTCTGGAAGTCCCTTTGCCCGGCGTCCTTGATCTGGAGCAATGGACGTTGCGGACGCGCGGTCTAACCTGAAGCAACCGGCAGGTTGCCGCGCCGGTCAAGGTGCCGCATGAGCGTACGCAATCTCGAAGCTCTTTTCGCGCCGGCCTCGATCGCGGTGATCGGCGTCTCGGAGCGCCCCGGCAATGTCGGCATGGTCGTGTGGCGCAACCTGCAATCGGGCGGCTTCCAGGGCCCGGTGTGGCTGGTCGATCATCGCAACGGGGCCGTCGCGGGACAGCGGACCTGGCCCGACGTGGCGTCGCTGCCCGGCACGCCCGACCTGGCGGTGATCTGCACGCCCGCCGCCACGGTGCCCGCGCTGGTCGCCACCCTCGGGCGCAAGGGCACGCGCGCCGCCGCCGTGCTGTCGGCGGGCCTCAAGCAGGCCGACCCGCTGGGCGGCGGCTCGCTGGAGCAGGCGATGCTCGACGCCGCGCGGCCCCACCTGCTGCGCATCCTCGGTCCCAACTGCCTGGGCCTGCTGGTGCCCGCGGCCGGGCTCAACGCCAGCTTCGCGCCCGGGACGGCCTTGGCGGGCAAGCTGGCGTTCATCACGCAGTCCGGCGCGCTGGCCACGGCGATGCTGGATTGGGCCAACAGCCGCGGCATCGGCTTCTCGCATTTCGTGTCGCTGGGCGACAGCGCGGACGTCGACTTCGGCGATGCGCTCGACTACCTCGCCAGCGATCCGGGCACGCGCGCGATCCTGATGTACATGGAGTCGGTCAAGGCCGCCCGCAAGTTCATGTCGGCCGCGCGCGCGGCCGCGCGCAACAAGCCGGTGATCGTCGTGAAAGCGGGGCGGGCGCCGGCGGGTGCCAAGGCGGCGGCCTCGCACACCGGCGCGCTGGCCGGCTCGGACACGGTGTTCGACGCCGCGGTGCGCCGCGCGGGCATGCTGCGCGTGGACACGCTGGAAGCGCTGTTCGACGCGGCCGAGACCCTGGCGCGCGTGAAGTCCTGGCGCGGCGAACGGCTGGCGATCCTCACCAACGGCGGCGGCGCCGGCGTGCTGGCGGCCGATGCGCTGGCGCTGGGGGGCGGGCGTCTGGCCGAGCTCGGCGACGCCACGCTGCGCGCGCTCGACGAATGCCTGCCGGCATCCTGGCCGCGCGGCAATCCGGTGGACATCATCGGCGACGCGCCGGTGGGCCGTTACGGCGATGCGCTGCGCGTGCTGCTCGCGGCGCCCGAAGTCGATGGCGTGCTGTTCATGCACGCGCCCACCGCCATCGTGCCGTCCGCCGACATCGCGCGGGCCTGCCTGCCGCTGATCCAGCCCGCGGGCAAGCCGGTGCTGGCCTGCTGGCTGGGCGGCGCCACGGTGGCGGCCGCGCGCCAGGCCTGCGCCGACGCCGGCGTGGCCGGCTACAGCACGCCCGAGCGGGCCGTGGCCGCCTGGCTGCAGCGGGTCGAGTACGCTCGCAACCAGGAGGCCCTGCTGCAGTTACCCAGCGCCCGGCTGGAGGAATTCAGGCCCGACGTGGCCGGCGCGCAGGCGCTGCTGGCCCGGGCGCTGCGCGAGGGCCGCGAGTGGCTGGACGAGGAACAGGCCAAGACCCTGCTGCAGGCCTACGGCATCCCCGTGGTCCAGACGCGCCGGGTGCGCGATGCGGAGGAGGCCGTGCTCGCGGCGATGCAGATCGGGTTTCCCGTGGCGCTCAAGATCCTGTCGCCGCAGATCGTCCACAAATCGGACGTGGGCGGCGTCGCGCTCGGGCTCGCCGGCGCGGACGAGGTGCGCACCGCGGTCGTGAGGATGCGCCAGCGCGTGGCGCGCCAGCAGCCCGACGCGCACGTGCTCGGCTTTACCGTGCAGGCCATGGCCCATCGCGCGGGCGCGCACGAGCTGATTCTGGGCATCGCCAGCGACGCCGTGTTCGGCCCGGTGGTGCTGTTCGGCGAAGGCGGCACGGCGGTGGAACTGCGCAAGGATCGCGCGGTGGGCCTGCCGCCCCTGAACGAGCGGCTGGCCCTCGACCTCGTTTCGCGCACCCGCGTCGGGGCGCTGCTGGCGGGCTATCGCGGCCGCGCCGCGGTCGACCAGCCGGCGCTGCTGGGCGCGATGCTGAGGGTGTCGCAGATGGCCTGCGACCTGGCCGAACTCGCGGAGCTGGACATCAATCCCCTGCTGGCCGACGCGCGCGGCGTGCTGGCGCTGGACGCGCGCATCCGCCTGCGCCGCCCGGTGCCCGGCGAAAGCGGCCGGCTGGCGGTTCGGCCCTATCCGTCGGGGCTGGAGCAGCGCGTCGCGCTGGACGGGCAGGAACTGCTGCTGCGTCCGATCCGGCCCGAGGACGGCGAGCGGCTCGCCGCGTTCTACGCCGGCGCCTCCCAGGCCGACATGCGCCTGCGGTTCTTTCTGGCGCGGCGCGAAGTGCCGCACTCGGAACTGGCGCGCTACTGCCAGATCGATTACGAGCGGGAGGTGACCTTCGTCGCGCTCGCGCCGCCGTACGAGGCCGGGGCGGCGGCCATGGCCGGCGAAGTGCGGGCGGTGTGCGATCCGGACAATGTGAAGGCCGAGTTCGCCATCCAGGTGGCATCGCCCTGGCAGCGCAAGGGCCTGGGCCGGGCGCTGCTGCAAAAGCTGGTCGACTACCTGCGCGAGCGCGGCACCGAGGAAGTGATGGGCGAGTGCCTGGCCGAGAACACGGGCATGGCCGCGCTGGCGCGCCGATTGGGTTTCGAGGTGACCGGGCCGATGCCGCCCGAAGGCACGGTCGCCATGCGGCTGGCGCTGCGCGGCTAGGCGCCTGGCTCCTGGTTACACGCCGGCCTGCCGGTTGACGATGCTGCGCAGCGTATCGGTGTCGAGGATGCGCACATGGCGCTGCCGGACCTCGACGATGCCGTCCTCGACGAATTTCGAGAAGGTGCGGCTCACGGTTTCCAGTTTCAGGCCCAGGTAGCTGCCGATCTCTTCGCGCGTCATGCGCAGCACCAACTCGTGCCGCGAAAAACCGCGCGCGTGCAGGCGCTGCACCAGGTTCAGCAGGAAGGCGGCCAGCCGCTCTTCCGCGCGCATGCTGCCCAGCAGCAGCATGACGCCATGTTCGCGCACGATCTCGCGGCTCATGATGCGGTGCACGTGGTGCTGCAGCGCGTTCACGTCACGCGACAGGTCGCCGATGCGGTCGAAGGGCATGACGCAGACCTCGGCGTCTTCCAGCGCCACCGCGTCGCAGGTGTGGTGGTCGTTGACGATGCCGTCCAGGCCGATGATCTCGCCGGCCATCTGGAAGCCCGTCACCTGGTCGCGGCCGTCCTCGGCCGTGACACAAGTCTTGAAGAAGCCGGTGCGGATGGCGAACAGCGAAAGAAACGCCTCGCCATTGCGAAACAGGATGGCGCCGCGCTTGATTTTTCGACGCGTCGCCACCACCTCGTCGATGCGGGTCAGTTCCTCGGCGGTCAGGCCCACCGGCATGCACAGCTCGCGCAGATTGCAGTTGGAGCAAGCCACCTTCAATCCGAGAGCGTCCAAAGGCTCCGTTGGGCCGGACGGTAGCAGGTTCACGGACGGCGCGGGCACAGGGGTTTCCTTCATCGCTGGGCACTTCTGATCTGGGTCAAATTGTCAGGGTCGCGGTCGGGCCTGAGTTGATCCAGATCAACGGGGTGGGACCTCCCCGGCCCCACATTCTTGTTCAACAGAGAAATCCACGATGACCCCTCTATCGCCCGATCTATTGCGACGCTTCGATGTTCCGGGGCCGCGCTATACGTCCTATCCGACAGCCGACCGCTTCGTCGAGGCGTTCAGCGCCGACGACTATGGGCAGGCCCTGGCCCAGCGCAAATCCGGGCCGGCGGCGCTGGCCCAGCCTCTGTCGCTGTACATCCACATCCCGTTCTGCGAGTCGCTGTGCTATTACTGCGGCTGCAACAAGATCATCACCAAGCACCACGACCGGGCCGCCGAGTACCTGCGTTATCTCACCCGCGAGGTCGATCTGCACACCGCCCAGCTTGGCCTGGGCCACGCGGTCACCCAGCTGCACCTGGGCGGGGGCACGCCCACCTTCCTGTCCGACGAGGAACTGCGCGAGCTCATGGCGATGCTGCGCCGCAGTTTCGAGCTGGCGCCCGGCGGCGAATACTCGATCGAGATCGATCCGCGCACGGTCAGCGAGAAGCGCCTGATCAACCTGGCCGAACTGGGCTTCAACCGGCTCAGCTTCGGTGTCCAGGATTTCGACCCCGACGTGCAGAAGGCGGTGCACCGCATCCAGCCCGCCGAACAGGTGTTCGCGCTGGTGGAGCAGGCGCGCGCGATCGGCTTCGATTCGGTCAACGTGGACCTGATCTACGGGCTGCCCAAGCAGTCGCCGGAATCGTTCGCGCGCACGCTCGCGCAGGTGAAGGAGCTGCGGCCCGACCGCATCGCGCTGTACGCCTATGCGCACCTGCCGGAGCGCTTCAAGCCGCAGCGCCGCATCGTCGCCAGTGAATTGCCCGGCGCCCCGTCCAAGGTGGCCATGCTGTCCGAGTCGCTGAATTCGTTCCTGGAAGCGGGCTACGTCTACGTCGGCATGGACCATTTCGCGCTGCCCAACGATTCGCTCGCGGTAGCCAAGCGCCAGGGCCGGCTGCACCGCAACTTCCAGGGCTACAGCACGCAGCCCGATTGCGACCTGATCGGCCTGGGGGTTTCGTCCATCGGGCGGGTGGGCGCCTGCTACAGCCAGAATGCGAAGACGCTCGCCGAGTACTACGACCTGCTGGACCACGGCCAGCTGCCGGTGGTGCGCGGGCTGGCGCTCAGCCGTGACGACCTGGCGCGCCGCGCCGTGATCATGGCCATCATGTGCCAGGGCCAGGTGCTGTTCGAGTCGATCGAACTGGCGTGGCTGCTGGACTTTCGCGAATACTTCGCGAGCGAACTGGAAGCGCTGCGCGACCTGGCCGGCAAGGGCCTGGTCGAGATGGACGAGAGCGGCTTCCAGGTCACGCCGGTGGGCTGGTATTTCGTGCGTGCCGTCGCCATGGTGTTCGACCGCTACCTGCAGGCCGATCGCAATCGCACGAAATTCTCGCGCATCATCTGACCGGCTGCTGTCCACCCGTCGATGTCCGCGACGCTCGCGCTCTCGGCGCTGTTGATGGGCCTGGCCGGCGGGCCGCACTGCATTGCGATGTGCGGCGCCGCCTGCGCGGGCATCGCCGGCCTGGGCGATTCAGGCGCCGCGCGCGCCCGTTCGCAATGGAGCTTCCACGCCGGGCGGCTGGCGGGCTACTCGGCGGCTGGCGCTGCCGCCGCGTTCGCCGTGCAGAGCCTGGGCTGGATGACCAGCCACACCGCCGCGCTGCGGCCGCTGTGGGTGCTGTTCCACCTGGGCGTGCTCGCCTGGGGCCTGATGCTGGTGGCGCAGGCGCGCCAGCCCATGTGGGTGAGCAGCGCCGGGCGCACCATCTGGTCGCGCGTGCGGCCGGTCGCGGCGGCGCGCGGGGGCGTGTTCGCCGCCGGCGCGCTCTGGGCCTTCATGCCGTGCGGTCTGCTGTACTCGGCGCTGCTGGTGGCATCCCTGAGCGGAGGGCCGCTGGACGGCGCGCTCTCGATGGCGCTGTTCGCGCTGGGCAGCGGCGTGTCGCTTGGCGCGGCGCCGCGCCTGCTCGCGTGGCTGCGGCGGTCGGGCAACCGGCTCAAGCAGGACTGGGGCACCCGCGCCGCGGGCGCGCTGCTGGTGCTGGCCGCGCTGTGGGCGCTATGGATGGACCTGGCGCACCGCATTGCGCAGTGGTGCGGCGTCGCCTGAGGCGCGCCTGCGATCCATCCCGGGCGGGGTGCGCCGCCTCGAACCATGCCCTCAGGGCAGCGGCACCGACTGCAGGTAGTAGGGCACCTGGCAGCCCCAGTGCAGTTCGCGCTCGATGCGCAGGCGCATCGCGTCGGCGGCCGCCGGTTCACCGTGGGTGACGAAGGTCTGGCGCGGCGCGGCGCCGAAGCTGCGCAGCCAATCCAGGATCTCCCCGGCATCGGCGTGCGCCGACAAGGAGTCGAGTTGCTGCACCTCCGCGCGCACTGGCACGTCCTGGCCGTGAATGCGCACCGTGGCGGCGCCGCCCACGAGGGTGGCACCCCGTGTTCCGCCGGCCTGGAATCCCGCGAACAGGATGGTGTTGCGCGGGTCCGGCGCGAACGCCTTCAGGTGGTGCACCACGCGCCCGCCCGTGGCCATGCCGCTGGCGGCGATGATCACCATCGGGCCGCGCCGCGCGTTCAGCTGCCGCGATTCCTCGGGGGTCTCCACCACCTGCACGGCGCGGCCGATGGCGTCGCATTCGGCCGTCGTGAGCCGCAGCTCCTGCGCGTGCCGGCGGTAGACCTGGCTGGCCGCGGCCGCCATGGGACTGTTCAGGTACACCGGGAGGTCGCCGATCGCATGCGTGGCCTTGAGCCGGTGGATGCAGTACATGAGCGTCTGCGCGCGCCCCACGGCGAAGGCCGGGATCAC
>JAMPXR010000042.1 GCA_023701085.1 Ramlibacter sp.
AAGAAGAAGCCAAGCGACTACCTTCGCGAAAACTTCTGGTACACCTGCAGCGGAACGCCCTGGGAGCCCGCGATCTCCTTCTGCCAGCACGTCATCGGCCAGGATCGCGTGATGTACGCCATGGACTATCCCTATCAGTACGTGCCGGAGGAGGTGAGCATGGTCGAGCGGTTGTTCGTGTCGCCACAGGTGAAGCGCATGTTCTTCGAGACCAATGCCGTTTCGCTGTTCAAGCTGTAGACCGTGATCACGTCAAGGAGACTTGCGATGACGCTTCGACGCCGCGCCTTGCTTGCTGCCACTACCGGACTGGCTCTGCTGGAAGTGCTGCTGCCCGTCGCACACGCGCAGGATGCCTGGCCGGCCAGGCCGGTGCGCATCGTCGTTCCGTTTGCGCCAGGCGGCAGCGCGGACTCGGCAGCTCGACTGCTGGCGCCCAAGCTGTCCGAAAAGCTTGGACGACCCGTGCTCATTGATAACCGCCCGGGTGCCGGTGGCTCGCTGGCCATCGGCCAAGTGGTCAAAGCGCCCGCGGACGGTTACACGGTTTTGCTAGCGGCCGCGGGAGGACTCACGATCTCGCCCGGCCTCAACCCAAACATCGGCTACGAGCCGCTAGGCGACCTTGCACCCATTACGGGATTTGCACGCATTCCGTTCGTGCTCGTGACCAATGGCGACCTTGGCATACCTCGCATCGGCGACCTGATCAGGCACGTCCGCGGCAATCCTGGCAAGTTCAGCTATGCCACCGGCGGCAATGGGACTGCCATGCATATTGGCGGCGAGATGTTCAAGGCCATGAGCCAGAGCTACATCGTGCATGTGCCGTATCGCGGCAGCGGGCCGGCAGCTGTCGCGGCGATGTCGGGTGAAGTGCAGATGGCCGTGGTGGACTTCGCCAGCGTGATCGGCCAACGAGACAACCCCAAGCTGAAGCTGATGGCCACGCTCGGCAAGGAACGCAGCACCTTGCTGCCCGACTTGCCTACCCTGCACGAGAGTGGTCTTGCCGGCTACGACGTGACAGGCTGGTTTGGCTTGTTCGCTCCGGCGCGCACGCCATTACCCATCGTCAGCAGGCTCAACACCGAAATCGTCGCGCTCCTGCGCACGCCTGAGTTCGCCGAGCGCTTCAGGAATCTTGGGATGGAGCCTCAACCGACGACATCGGATGAATTACGCACGTTGATGCGCAACGAAATCGCCGCCTATAGCGCAGTGATCAAGCGCGCCGGTATCAAGCTGGAATAACGAGCTGCCTCAACTCCCCATCCCCGGAACGCTCCCCTGCCCCTTGAGGCCGTGCACGTAGATCTTCGCGAGGCCGCCCTGCGCCGTTTCGCGGTAGGTCGACTTCAGGTCGCGGCCGGTTTCCCACATGGTGCGCACGACTTCGTCGAAGGACACCAGGTGGTGGCCGTCGGATAGCAGTGCGTAGGCCGCGCAGTCCACGGCCCGCACCGCGGCCACGGCATTGCGTTCGATGCAGGGAATCTGGACATAGCCGCCGATCGGATCGCAAGTCAGGCCCAGGTGATGCTCCAGCCCCATCTCGGCGGCGTATTCGATCTGACGCACCGTGCCGCCCAGCAATTGCGCGGCCGCCGCCGCGGCCATGGAACAGGCGGTGCCCACCTCGCCCTGGCAGCCGACCTCGGCGCCCGAGATCGAGGCGTTGCGCTTGACGATGTTGCCTATCATGCCGGCCGTGGCCAGCGCGTGCAGGATCTTTTCCTGCGACAGCCTGGATTGCTGCTGCAGGAAGAACAGCACGGCCGGCAGCACACCGCAGGCGCCGCAGGTGGGCGCCGTGACGACTTCGCCGCCCGCGGCGTTCTGCTCCGAGACCGCCAGGGCATAGGCGAACAGCAGCGCGGTCTGGCCGAAGTAGCCGGTCAGGTTCTGCGCCCGGGCGTGATAGGACGAGGCCTTGCGCAGCACGTTCAGGCTGCCGGGCAGGCGCCCTTCGGTGTCGAGGCCGCTCTCGATGGAGCGCCGCATCGTGGCCCAGACGTCGCCGAAATACGGCCAGATCGACTCCCCCTCGTGGCGCGCGACCATTTCCCAGATGAGCAGGCCTTCGCGTTCGGTTTCCCCGAGCACCTGGCTCATGGCGGTGTAGGGGTACACCTCGGGTCCGCCATCGGGCCGGCCCTCCTCGTCGAGCAAGGCGCCGCCGCCGACCGAGTAGGCGACGCGCGATGCGAGCACCCGGCCCGCGGCGTCGAGCGCCTCGAAGCGCATGCCGTTGGGGTGGCGCGGCAGGCTCTGCTCGGGCAGCCAGACGATCTCGACCGGCCTCGGCACAAATGGCGCGCTGACGGCGTGGTCCGTCAGGTGGCCGCGGCCGGTCGCGGCGAGACTGCCATAGAGCGTGACCCGCACCTTCGCGGCCGCTTCCGGAATCGACGCGGCGAAGGCGTCGGCCGCGAAGCGCGGGCCCATCGTATGACTGCTCGAAGGGCCGAGGCCGATGCGATAGAGTTCTCGAAGAGATTTCACCGGGTCTGTCCTTGATAGGGATGGCCAAAGGGCGCACGCGCTACATAACGGCCATCGCCGGATTGGGCGCGAAGGTCGCCATCCGCCCAGACATGAGCGCCACGGCTGAAGGTGTGCAGCACTACGCCACGCACCTCCATTCCCTCCCAGACCGAAAAGTCCGTGTTCTGGTGCTGGGTTGCCGCCGACAGCTTCTTCGTCTTTGCCGGATCGAGCACGATCACGTCGGCGTCGCCGCCGATTTCCAGCCCGCCCTTGCGCGGCCACAGGTTGAAGCTGCGCGCGGCGTTGGTGGACGTCAGCGCCACGAACTGCTCGGGCGAAATCCGGCCGCCGTTCACGCCCAGCTGCCACAGCACATGCAGGCGGTCCTCGACGCCACCGCAGCCGTTGGGAATCCGCGTGAAGTCGCCCTCGCCCAGCCGCTTCTGGGCCTTGGTGAAACAGCAGTGGTCGGTGCCCGTGGTGCTGAGCGTGCCGTCCTGCACGGCCTGCCAGAGCGCCTGCTGGTGTTCGCGCGGGCGGTACGGCGGGCTCATCACATGGCCGGCGGCGAAGTCGAAGTCGGGGTGGCGGTACACCGAATCGTCGATCGCCAGAAAGCCGGGGAGCGTCTCGCCGATCACCTTGACACCGCGCCCGCGCGCCTGGGCGATGGCGCGCGCCGCTTCCGCCGCCGACACATGCACGACGTACAGCGGGACGCCGACGGTCTCCGCGATGGTGATGGCGCGCACCGTCGCTTCGCCTTCGCACTGGGGCGGGCGCGACAGCACATGGCCCAGCGGCGAGTTGAGGCCTTCGGCGCGCATCTTCGCTTGCAGGTACGCGATGAGGTCGCCGTTTTCCGCGTGCACCTGGGGCAGCGCGCCCAGCTCGCGGCAGCGCTGGAAGCCGGCAATCAGGTCTTCGTCCGGCAGCATCAAGCCGCCCTTGTAGGCCAGGAAGAACTTGAAACTGGTGAGGCCGTGGTCGCGCACCAGGGCCGTCATCTCTTCCGAGAAACGCGGCCCCCACCAGGACACGGTCATGTGAAAGCCATAGTCGATGGCGGCCTTCGCGGCTTTGCCCCGCCAGACTTGCAGCGCCTCCAGCGGCGGCTGGCCGCGCTCGGCCCCGACGAAGTCCAGGATCGTCGTGGTGCCCCCGGCCGCGGCGGCGGCCGTGCCGGTGTAGAAATCGTCCGCCACCACCGTCCCCATCATCGGCAGCTGCATGTGGGTGTGCGGATCGACGCCGCCGGGCATCACGAAGCAGCCGCCGGCGTCGATCACCTGCGCGCCGGCGCTGGCCGTCAGATTGGCGCCGACGGCGACGATCAGCCCGTCGCGGCACAGCAGGTCGGCGCACTCGCGGCCCTCAGCGGTGACCACCGTGCCGCCGCGGATCAGGATCTCGTTCATGGCGCGGCGGCCAGCAGCAGGCCGGTGCTGATGAAGTTGTTGGCGCGCGGATCGGTGACGGCGCTGCGGACCAGGTCCATCACGCGCAGCCGGCGCAGGTCAACCGGGCCATCGGCCTGCCCCTCGACCGTGCCGATCGGGTCGGCGAGATCGAGCCGGATGTCGAATCCCTTGCCGGCATACCGCAGCTTGCTGCCCCGGCTGGTTTCCATCAACACCTCCTGGCCGTCGAAGCGGCCGTGCATGGTCAGGATGTCGCCGTCCAGCGCAAAGGCGAAGCCATCGCGCTCCGGCGTCTCTTTCCAGGCGGCCGCGCTGCCGAAGAACCGCGCCTTGGCCCGGTACGGGCCGCCGTCTTCGGGGCAGAACACGTCGCAGTTACCGCATTCGTTGCAGGCATCGGCGAAGTTGCCGAGTTGCCGGCGCCGCGCGAACACCAGCTCGCCCGCCGGCTCGCTGCGCCAGCCGCCGCCGGCGGGCACCAGCCTTTCGACCGGGTAGCTTCCCGGCGGAATCGCGTAGGCGAAGTTGGCGTCGTTGGGACAGACCGGCAGGCACTTGTTGCAGGCGATGGTGCAATCGAACAGCGCGAGCTGGCTACCGATCTTTTTCGGCGGCGCCGGATGGCCGGCGCGGCTGTAACGCGGGTCCTGCAACAAGCGCTCGACGTAGGTGTTCGTGTTGAGCAGCAAAGCGGCCGAGACCCAACGCGAATAATCCGCGCCGGCGGCGCTCGCGAGGTCGGTGTTGGCGGCGAGCGCCGATCGGCAGGCCTGCGCCCGCTGCGGCGACAGCCCCAGGCCTTCGAGCGCCGCCGCCCCATGACCGTAGGCCCGCACGATGTAGTCGTCGATGCTGCGCGCCCCCACCGCATCCATGCGCGCTTCCAGCGCCGTGAGGTACTTGATGGCGCGGCCATAGCCGCCCATCTTGAGCAGGTCCGAGCAGACCGTCACCGGCTTCAGCCCCAGCGCCACCGCGTCCGCGAAATTGTCCTCGTCGATGCCCGCCGAGAACGACACCGGGAAACGGTCGCCGAAGGCCGCGCGGAAGCGCTGCACCAGCGCCATCGCCAGCACGTGCAGCGGCAGCCCCGACATGTACATCTGCGATTCGCTCGCGGGGAAGAAGGTCTTGTGATTCTTCACCAGCAGCGTGTTGCTGAACTTCACGCCGAAGCCGCGGCCCAGTTGCGCGGCGAGCGTTCCCAGCCGCTCCACCATGCCGGTGACGTCTTCCCACTTCGGGTCGTTGTCGAAGGCGGCGTCGGGCACTTCGAGCTCGGTGTGCCCCAGGCGCCGCTGCAGGATGTCCAGCAGCGTTTCGCGTCCCAGCAGAGTCGGGTTGAGCTTGACCACGACGTTCAGGCCCATCTCGCGCAGCAGAAACCGCGCGATCGCCTCGATCTCGCCGGGCGGGCAGCCGTGGAAGGTGGACAGGGTGAGCGTGTCCGAAATGCGGGAGCGATACGGCAGGTCGCGAAAGCGCGCCAGCCCCGGCGGAATCTGCGCGCGCAGCCGTTCCACCACGGCGCTCGCGTCCATCAGTCCGGCCAGGAAGTCACGCACCGGCGGCGAGCTGATGCCGGCCAGGTCGTAGCCCACGCTCATGTCGAACACCGTGTCCTGGCAACTGGCGGCCCGGCCCGAGGCCTGCAGCATCTCGATGAGCATGGAGGCCTTGACGTATTCCTCCAGCGACTGCGCGAGCCTGAGCTCCTGCGACCATTCGACGTTGAAGCCCACGGTCTGCATGTCGATGCAGGGCCGCGGGATGTCCAGCTCGTCCTTGATCTGAACGGTCTTGAGTTCCATGAAACGGCCGCCGACCAGCCACGCCAGCACGATGTTCTGCGCCATCTGGGTGTGGGGCCCCGCCGCCGGCCCGAACGGCGTGCCGGCCCGCGCGCCGTGCAGTGGGAGCGACAGGTCGCGCGGGCCGCTGCCGGCATAGAAGAAGCGTTCCGGCAGGTCGAACGCCGCCTTCTTCTGCTCCAGTTCGGAGAACAGCCGGGTCGCCAGCACGGCGAAGGGGATCGGGGTCAATTCGGCCATGGTTTCTTCAGGTGTGCGTGCGACTATTGCCGGCCATGACTGTGCCACACATGATTTCGGTCAAAGCATGGGCCCAAACCCGCACCTACAGTCGACTCTTTCCGCCAGCCATGGCGGCCGAGGGCGTTCCACCATGAACCTGTATCAATTCTCCCTCAACGGTGCGCCCGTGCAGGCACATGCGCATCCCGACCGGCTGCTGCTCGAAGTGCTGCGGGAGAATTTCAAGATCACCTCGGTCAAGAACGGCTGCGCGCCCCAGCAGGCCTGCGGCGCCTGCCTGGCCCTGGTCAACGGCGCGCCGATGAATACCTGCGGCCTGACCATGGACAAGGTGCAGGGCAAGCAGATCCTTACGCTGGAAGGCGTCAGCGATGCCGAGCGCGATCTGTTCGCGCGCGCCTTCCAGTTGGCCGCCGGCCTGCAATGCGGCTTCTGCACCCCGGGCTTGCTGCTGCGCATCAAGTGGCTGGCCGATCGGGGCCGCGCCATGTCGCGCGCCGAAATCGCGCGGGCGCTCACCGGTCACCTGTGCCGCTGCACCGGCTACGTCAAGATCATCGACGCGGTGGAAATGATCTTCGATGCCAAGCGCACCGGCCGCCTGCCCGAGCCGGTGACCCGCGGCGGCGTCGGCCAGCCGCTGGGCCGCTACCAGGGGCTTGAACTGGCGCTGGGCGCGCGGCCCTTCGTCGCCGACATCGATGTGCCCGGCTTGCTGCACGGCGCCATGGTGCTGTCGCCGCACGCGCGGGCCCGCGTGCTGGGCGTCGCCACCGCCGCGGCCGCCGCGCTGCCGGGGGTGGTGCGCGTGCTCACCGCCAAGGACGTTCCGGGCGACCGCTGGGTGGGCCAGATCTACAAGGACTGGCCGGTCATCGTGGCCGAGGGCGAGGAAGTGCGCTGCGTCGGCGATGTGCTGGCGGTGGTCGCGGCCGAGACGCCGCAGATCGCGCGCGCGGCGGCGGCGCTGGTGGAAGTGACTTACGAAAAGCTCGTGCCCGTGCTCGATCCGGCGCAGGCGATCGAGCCCGGCGCGCCCCAGGTCAATCCCAGGCACGACAACCTGCTGTCGCTCACCAAAATCCAGCGCGGCGACGTAGATGCGGCGCTGGCCGCATCGGCCCATGTGGTGAGCGGCACCTGGCAGACCCAGCGCATCGAGCACCTGTTCCTGGAGCCGGAAGCGGCCCTGGCCGTGCCGCTGCAGGACGGCCGGCTGCACCTGCTGACGCAGGGCCAAGGCGTGTTCGAGGACCGGCGCCAGGTAGCCTCGGTGCTCGGTGAGCCCGAGCAGAACGTCTTTGCCGAACTGGTGCCCAATGGCGGCGCCTTCGGCGGCAAGGAGGACATGACGATCCAGGCGCAGACCGCGCTGCTGGCGCGCGCGACCGGACGGCCGGTGCGGATCGAATTGAACCGGGAAGAGTCGGTGCGCATCCACCCCAAGCGCCACCCGATCACCATGAGCTACACGGTAGGCTGCGACGCGCAAGGGCGCCTCACGGCCGCGCGCATCAAGCTCTTGGGCGATTCGGGCGCCTACGCCTCGGTCGGCGGCAAGGTGCTGGAGCGCGCCGCCGGCCATGCCTGCGGGCCGTACCGCATTCCGGCGCTGGACATCGAAGCGCGCGCCGCCTACACCAACAACCCGCCCTGCGGCGCGATGCGCGGCTTTGGCGTGAACCAGACCAGTTTCGGCATCGAAGGCTGCGTCGATCTGCTGGCGAAGAAAGTCGGCATCGACGGCTGGGAAATGCGCTGGCTCAACGCCGTGCGCATCGGCGACGTGTTCAGTAGCGGCCAGGTGCTCGAAAAATCAGTCGGCGTGGAAAAGACCCTGCTGGCCGTCAAGGACGCCTACTACGCCGCGCGCAAGGCGGGACGCGCGGTAGGCATCGCCTGCGGCGTGAAGAACTCGGGCCTGGGCAACGGCGCCATCGAAAAAGGCCGGTGCGCCCTGGTGGTGGAGAGCGACGGCCACGTCGGCCTGTACATCGGCTTCACCGAGATGGGACAAGGCCTGCTCACGGTGATGATGCAGATGGCCGCGGAAGTGACCGGCCTGCCGGCGTCCGTGTTCCAGCCCAAGGTGAACAGCCGCTTCGAGCTGGGAGGCGGCCAGACCACGGGATCGCGCGCGACCATGCTGTCCGGCCGCGCCACCATCGCCGCGGCCGAGAAGCTGCGGGACGACCTGAAGGCGGGCCACACGTTGCGCGATCTGGCCGGCCGTATCTACGAAGGCGAAACCACCATCGACGACACCACCGCGCCGGGCCAGTTGAAGAACGGCAAGATCAAGACGCACACCGCCTTCGGCTGGTCGACGCAGGTCGTGGTGCTGGACGAAGCCGGCGCGGTGGCTCGCGTGCACGTGGCGCAGGACGTGGGGCGCGCCATCAATCCGCAGCAATGCGAGGCGCAGGTCCAGGGCGCGGTGCACATGGGGCTGGGTTACGCCCTGACCGAGGAGCTGCCCTGCAAGGACGGCATGCCGGTGACCTTCCACCCGCGCGAGATCGGCGTGCTGCGGGCGCCCCACATGCCGGAAGTCGAAGTGACCATCGTCGAGGAGCACGAACCCGAAGGTCCGTTCGGCGCCAAGGGCATCGGCGAACTCGGCCTGGTGCCCACGGCCGGCGCCGTGGCGGCCGCGCTCGAGGCGTTCGACGGCGTGCGGCGCATGACGCTGCCGATGAAAGACTCGCCGGCCGCGCGCGCCATCGACGTCGGCCGCATCAAGGACGACGATCGCGACCAATGGCACTGACAGCGCCTGCGCTGCTGGTCGGCCCGGACCGCCATGGCCGCAGCGTGGCGGTGGCGGGCGGCCTGGTCGTCGGAGAGGCGCCGCCCGATGCGGCGCGGCTGCCCTGCCCCGAGGGGGAGATCAGCGCCGGCGCGGTTTGCGCCCACACCCACCTCTACAGCGGGCTGGCGCGCCACGGTATGCCGCCCGCCACCCCCGCGCCGGAATCGTTCGTGGAAATCCTGGAGCGCGTGTGGTGGAAGCTCGACCGTGCGCTCGACGCGCAGAGCCTGCGCGCCTCCGCGCTGGACTACGTGGCGCGGGCGTTGCTGGCGGGAACGACGGCTCTGGTCGATCACCACGAGTCGCCCAACCTGATCGAGGGATCAATTGAGATCCTGGCCGGCGCCTGCGAGCAACTGGGCGTGCGCGCGCTGCTGTGTTACGGCGCGACCGAGCGCAACTTCGGCGCCGACGAAGCGCGCCGCGGCCTGGACGAATGCCGGCGGGTGCCGGCCTCGCCGCTGCTGCGCGGCCTGGTCGGACTGCATGCGAGCTTCACCGTCTCGGACCAAACCATCCAGGCCGCCGGGCAGCTGGCGCGGGAGCTGGGTACCGTGCTGCATGTGCACGTGGCCGAGGACCAGGCCGATGTCGCCGACGCGCTGGCTCGCGGCTACCCCGGGCCGCTGGAGCGGCTGGAGCGATTGGGCGCCCTGCCGCGCGGGACTATCCTGGCCCATGGCGTGCACCTGAGCGCCGAGCAGGTGCGCCGCGCTGGCGAACTCGGCTGCTGGCTGGTGCACAACCCGAGATCCAACGAAGGCAACCGCGTCGGCTACGCGCGGAAGCTGGGCGAAAGCGGCCGGGTGGCCCTGGGCTGCGATGGCTGGGACGCCGACATGACGGTGGAGCAGCAGGCGCTGGACCGGCTGGCGGCGGCCCACGGCGACACCCGGACCGGCGAACGGCTGGCGCGGGGGAACGCCTTGATCGCGGAACGTTTCGGCACCCGCCCCGAGCCGCTGCAACCCGGCGCCCTGGGCGACCTCGTGGTCCGGCAGCACGGCGCGATCCAGCATGTGGTGGTGGGCGGGCGCGTGGTCGTTGCCAAAGGCGCGCTGGTCACCGGCGACTTCGACGCCATCACCGCCCAAGCCCGGGCGCAGGCCGAGCGGCTGTGGCTGCGCATGGCGAGCCTATGATCGGCCCCCGGGGCGCAACACTTCATTGACGCAACTTCAGCAGTTGTGCCGCCACCGCAATCGCGATCACCTCGGGCTCCTTGCCGTCGATACCGGGCAAGCCGACCGGGCATGTCATTCGCTCGATCGCCTCGAATGCGATTCCGCGCGCCTCCAGCCGATGGATGAAGCGCGCGCGCTTGGTGGCCGATCCGATCAGGCCGAAAAACGCGAAGTCGCCGCGCTTCAGAATCGCCTCGCTGATGCGGAAGTCCAGGTCATGACTGTGCGTCATCACGAGGTAGTGCGCGTTCGGCGGCGCGACGGCAACCTCTGCCTCGACAGACTCCACGCACACCCGCTCGATGTGAGACGCCGACGGCTCGAACGGGAAGCCGTTGTCGCGTTCATCGATCCACTGTATGCGACAGTCGGGAATGCCTTCGAGCACGCGCACGATCGCGCGGCCGACGTGGCCGGCGCCGTACAGCTGCAGATGAAAGCGTAGGCGTGGCTCGGGCCAAGCGCTGAGCGCGTCCGCGCTCAGCGGTTCGAAGCGCAAGGTGACCGCGCCGCCGCAGCACTGGCCGAGCGTGGGGCCGAGCAGCAGGTGGCGCTCGTGCACCGTCCCGGCGTGTTCCGACCGGTTTGCGATCGCCTTCCCCAGACCGCCCGCAAGCCCATCCACGAGGCATGCGCGCGCCTCGTTGATCGCAACCATCTCGAGATGGCCGCCGCCTATCGTGCCCAGCACCTGGTCGGATCCAACCAGCATTCGCGTGCCCGCCTCGCGCGGCACGGAGCCGCGCGCAGCGGTGACGGTCACCAGCATCGCGGGTCGGGCAGCAGCCAACCAGTGCGCGGCCTGCTCGCGCAAGGGGAGCGCAGGCGGTGTCGACCGCATGGCCTCGAATTGGGCATGCAGCAGGAAGGGTTCGACGGCACGGTTCATGGAATCTCCAAGCGCCGGTCGAACCCGGCGGACACAGATTCGAGCAGGACAACTTTCGTCACTTCAGGTTTCGGCAACAGGCAACCGCAAACGGCTCGCTCCGGCTTTCGCCCCCCGGCCTGCAGCAGTTTGTCGACCACTTTGCCGGCCTCGTGCGGATA
>JAMPXR010000043.1 GCA_023701085.1 Ramlibacter sp.
CAAACGCGGCGCCGCCTCGCCGGCCTTGACGTGGAGCACCACCTCCCGCGCGATCTCATGCAGCGAGCGGTCGTGCGCGAGATTGGAAAACCGCAGCGAACTCCAGTAGGTGAAGGCCGTGTCGAGGACCAGCAGCGCCATCAGGGGTCCCAGCAGCCAGGCCAGCAGCTTGCGCTGCAGCCGCGGCTCAACCGGCCGCATCGCCGCGTTCCATCAGGTAGCCCATGCCGCGCACCGTGCGGATCTCGCAGCCCAGGGGTTCGAGCTTCTTGCGGATGCGGTAGACGTACACCTCGATGGCGTTGGCGCCGACCTCGTCGCCCCATCCGTACAGGTGGTTCACCATGTGCTCCTTGCTGACGACGCGGCCCTCGCGCATCATCAGCAGTTCCAGCACGGCGAGTTCGCGCGCCGACAGCTCGATCGGCGTCTTGTCGTAGAACACGCGCCGCCCGACGGTGTCCAGCGACAGCCGGCCGTGGTGGAGGAAGGGCGTGGGATTGGCGCTACCGCGGCGCAACAGCGCGCGCACCCGCGCTTCCAGTTCGGGCAGTTCGAACGGCTTGGACATGTAGTCGTCGGCGCCCAGGTCGAGGCCGCGCACCCGGTCGCCCAGCGCGTCCAGCGCCGTGAGGATGAGCACCGGCACATGCGACTTGCGCGCCCGCAAGCGGCGCAGCACGTCCAGGCCGCTGAGCCCTGGCAGGCCGATGTCCAGGATCGCCAGGTCGTGGATCTCCATGGCGAGGGCGTTGTCGGCGTCCTCGCCGGTTTCCACCACGTCCACCGCGTAGGCCGACTGGACCAGGGCGCGGCTGAGCGCTTCCGCAAGGATCTTGTCGTCCTCGACAAGGAGAATTCGCATCTGGCCGGTCCCGCCCGTGAGCTGCTGAAGGCGCCATCCTAAGCCACCCGGGCGCCCACCCAGAGGCCCGGCCAGCGGCCCCAGCGGCTCGACACTGCTTACGTCCGACACCCCTTGTCGGCAATCTTCCCGTATGGACGAGGCATCCGCCTACATTCCGACACGCAGTGTTACGCAGAATGCCGGGAATGAAGATACTCAACCTGATCCATGTCATGCTGGCGCAGGCGTTCTACAGCTGGGCGATGCGCGAGATCAATCCACTGCATCCCGACCTGCCGCGCATCGTGCTCAGGCAGAAGGAACTCGCCGACAAGGCCCGGCAGATCTTCGCCTGACGGGTGTCAGCAAGACATGCTCGCGACGCCCGTCGTCCACGATGACGAGGGCGTCGGCGCTGTCTCGATGTAGCGGATGGGATTGGCCGGATAGCCCCATCGGGGCAGCGCCAGCCCCGGCACGAACATCAGCGCGAGGGCCGATCACATCGACGTGCATCGCATCACCTGGCGTGTCCTGTCTGAGCATCGCGGCGTCATCATTGCCGCACGGATTTCGAGTTTGGCTGGTTTTCAGTTGAACGACATGCCCAGGATGAGCTGACGCAGCCAGCGGTTGCCCGGGTCCGCCTCGAAGCGCTTGCTCCAATGCAGGGAAACCGTGAAGTCGCACAGCGGAAAATCGGGTTCGACGATCGCGTAACCGCCGTCCTTCGCAAAACCGCGCGCAATGTTGCGCGGCATGATCACCGCCAGGTCCGTGGCTCGGACTATGCTGGGCAGCACCATGAAATGCTCGGTCGTGAGACGCAGCCGGTCCTGCAGCTGCGAGAGCTGCATGATGCGCAATGTCTCAGCGTGGGTACGCACGGCAACGAATTCCAGCTCGCGCAGCCGCTTCATCAACGGTTGGGCGGCGCCCCTGCGACGGGTGAACGGATGTCCCTTGCGCAGCAGGACGATATAGCGGTCCTGCAGCAGCTGCGCACTTCGCGTGTCCTTGACCCTCGCCAGGAAGCCGAACGCGAAGTCGATCCTGCCGCTGTCCAGGGCGGCGCTGATTTCGATGCGCGGCAGCGGAAGGGTTTCGAGCCGCACGCCCGGGGCCTGCTCGCGCAGCGCGATCATGAGCTCGGGCAGGAAGCGTCCTTCGCCGATGTCGCTCATGTGCACGCGGAAGGTTCGGTTCGAGCTGGCCGGGTCGAAGCCGGCGGATTCGCCAAGCGCCTGCTCCAGCATGGCCAGCGCCTGCCGCACCGGCTCGGCCATGCGCTGCGCCTTCGGCGTGGGCTGGACGCCACCGGCCGAACGCATGAACAAGGGGTCGTGGATCAGGGCGCGGAGGCGCGTCAGGCCCTGGCTGGCAGCCGGCTGCGTCAGGTCCAGCAGTTCCGCCGCGCGGCTGACGTTGCGCGCGCGGTACACCGCGTCGAACAGCCGCAGCAGGTTCAAGTCGATGTCCTTGATATGCATGCGGGCTATGGTAGCCGCCCGTCTCATTCCCGGTGCGGATACCATGGGGCGCGCACGCGTCTTCCCCAGCCCATACGACCGCGCCCCGCTGACAGCGCGTCGTCCGCCATGGCTTCTGGCGGCGCAGGGTCCTCGTTCAGGTGATGCCGCTGCGAGCGGCGCCGTGCTGCTCGGCCTCCACCGCGATTGACATGCAATCGCGGTGGAGGCCGAGGCGGTTTACAGGCTTGTTACCACAGGGGCACCGTCAGGCACACCCCTGCTACTGCCGACCTCAACGGAACCGCGCGTCGTTCGGGTAGCGGTCGTAGATGTCCGCCACGCCGTCACCGTCCATGTCGGACAGCGGCGCCGGTACCGTGGCCACGACAGCCGGAGCCGGCGCCGGAGTGGAAACGACCACGGGGTAGGTCGAACAGCCGGCAATCATCAAAGCAGCGGGAACGATCAAGTACAGTGATTTCATGACATATCTCCCTGCCCGCGTTGTTCTTGCGGGCGTGGACACAGTCTGCACTGCTGCTGGAGATTAGTGGCGGCGATTCGTTTCACGGGTGTCCTGATGTGACCCACGCCATGATTCTCCGGGTTATGCGGAAACGTAATATCGCTTAGTCATGTTATTTTATTGATTAATGACTCAGCCGAGGCCACACTCCTGTTTGATGAAGTGAGGGCGCCCGCTTGGAAGTATCGTTCAGCAAGGAAATCGAATCGCTGCGCCTGGGCGCGGGTGAAGCCTTCCACGGCGAGGGCATCCTGGCCATCACCAAGGCTCTTCTGCAATCGGGCGTCGCCTACGTAGGAGGCTACCAGGGCGCACCCGTGTCGCACCTGCTGGATGTGATGGTCCAAGCAAAAACCTACATGGATCAACTGGGCGTGCACGTCGAAGCCTGCGCCAATGAAGCTTCGGCCGCGGCGATGCTGGGTGCGTCGATCCATTACTCGCTGCGCGGCGCCGTGACCTGGAAATCCATCGTCGGCACCAATGTCGCGTCCGACGCGCTGTCCAACCTGTCTTCCGCCGGCGTGAAGGGCGGTGCGCTGATCGTGGTCGGCGAGGACTATGGCGAGGGCGCCTCGGTGATCCAGGAGCGCACCCACGCCTATGCGCTGAAGTCGGGCATGTGCCTGCTCGATCCGCGCCCCGAACTGGGCGTGATGGTGCGCATGGTCGAGGAAGGCTTCCAGCTGTCCGAGGCTTCCAACATGCCGTGCGTGCTGGAGTTGCGCATCCGCGCCTGCCACGTGCGCGGCAGCTTCGATGCAAAGGACAACCTGCCGCCGCAGATTTCCACGCGATCCCTGATGGAGAGCCCCGCCAGCTTCGACTACGCCAAGCTTGCCCATCCGCCGGCGACGTTCCGGCAGGAAAAGCTCAAGGGCCAGGAGCGCATACCCGCCGCGCGCAAGTACATTGCCGCCAACCGGCTCAACGAGCTCATGCCTGGCAGGCACGCCGACCTGGGCATCGTCGTGCAGGGCGGACTGTACAACGCGCTCGTGCGAAGCCTGCAGCATTTGGGCTTGGCCGATGCGTTCGGGGCCAGCGCGATTCCGCTGCTGGTGCTCAATGTCACCTATCCGCTGGTGCCCGAGCAGATCGCCGATTTCTGCATCGGCAAACGCGGTGTCGTGGTGGTCGAGGAGGGGCAGCCCGAGTACATCGAACAGGAAATCGCCACCCTGCTGCGCCGGCGCGACATCCAGACGCGGCTGCATGGGAAAGACCTGTTGCCTGCGGCGGGCGAGTACAGCGTGGAAGTGCTGACGCAAGGCTTGACCCTGTTTGCCGGCAGCTACCTGCCGGGACCGGCCACGGAATCCGCCCGCCAATGGCTGGCGGAAAATCGCGCGCGGCGTGAAGCCGTGGCGGCCCAGCTCGCCAAACCGCTGCCGAACCGCCCCCCCACCTTTTGCGTCGGCTGCCCCGAGCGCCCCGTGTTCTCGGCGCTCAAGCTGGCGCAGCAGGAAGTCGGGCCGGTGCACGTCGCAGCCGACATCGGCTGTCACGCTTTCGGCACATTCGAGCCGTTCTCGATGGGCCACTCCATCCTCGGCTATGGCATGAGCCTGGCCAGCCGGGCCGGCGTCTCCCCCGTGATGCAGCGGCGCACCTTGTCGATCATGGGCGACGGCGGCTTCTGGCACAACGGCCTGCTGACCGGGGTGCAGAGCGCGCTGTTCAACCAGGATGACGCGGTGCTGCTGATCTTCAAGAACGGCTACTCGTCCGCCACCGGTACCCAGAACCTGATCTCCACGCCGGCCGATGACGTGAAGGAACAGGCGGACCAGAGGATGCGCAGCCTCACGCACACCAACACCACGATCGAATCGACTCTGCGGGGATTGGGCGTGCAATGGCTGCGCACCGTGCACACCTACCACGTGGAAAAGATGCGCGCGACGCTCAAGGATTCCTTCACGAGCGACTTCAACGGCCTGAAGGTGATCGTGGCGGAAGGCGAATGCCAGCTGGAGCGCCAGCGCCGCGTCAAACCGTGGACCGCGCGCCTGCTCAAGACGGGAAGGCGGGTGGTGCGGGTGAAATACGGCGTGGACGAGGACGTATGCACCGGCGACCATGCCTGCATCCGGCTTTCGGGCTGCCCGACGCTGACGCTCAAGGACAACCCGGATCCGCTGAAGGTGGATCCGGTCGCCACGGTGATCGACGGATGCGTAGGCTGCGGACTGTGCGGGGAGAATGCGCATGCCGCCACACTGTGCCCGTCGTTCTACCGCGCGGAGGTGATACAGAACCCGAGATGGCATGAGCGGATCTTCGAAGCCCTGCGCGGGGCCATGGTGCGGGCACTGATGCGATGACACCGGTCACCCTTCTGATCTGCGCCCTCGGCGGCGAAGGCGGCGGCGTGCTGACCGAATGGCTGGTCGACACCGCGCGCCTTGCCGGTTACGCCTGCCAGAGCTCGTCCATCCCGGGCGTCGCGCAGCGCACGGGGGCCACCACCTATTACATCGAGGTGTTCCCGGTTCCGTTGGCGCAGCTGCAAGGCAGGCGGCCCGTGTTCAGCCTCAATCCGGTGCCCGGCGCGCTCGACGCGATGGTTTCCTCGGAGTTGCTGGAGACGACGCGGCAGATCGGCAACGGCATGAGCTCGCCGCAGCGAACGACGGTGATCACATCGTCGAGCCGGTCGCTCACCACCGAAGAGCGCATGCAACCGGCCGACGGCCGCACCGATACCGCCGAGCTGCTGAATGTCGTGAAGACGTTCAGCCGCGAGCATCATGTCTTCGACATGGCAGCCGTCGCGGCGCAGGCAGGCACCGTGGTGAGCGCGGTGATGCTGGGCGCCATCGCGGGCTGCGGCCTGTTCCCATTCCAGCGCGCCGATTACGAACGCGCGGTCGGCGGCGCCGGCGGACCGTCGGCGAAGGCGAGCCTGCGCGGCTTCGCGCGCGGCTTCGAGTTGGTCGGCAAGGCGCGCGGGCAGGCGGAGGCGGCGCGACCCGCCCTTGACGCGGCGGCTATGGACCCGCCTTCGGATGGATCGCGCGTCGACACCGCGATGGCAGCGCAAGCGCAGCGCTGGAGCGACTTTCCCGTGCCGGTGCGCGACATGCTCGGCCTCGGTTACGCCCGCATGCTCGAGTACCAGGGGACGGCCTACGCGCAGCTGTATCTGCAGCGGCTGCGCGCGGTGCTCGCGGCGGAGCGCGCAGCCGATCCCGCCGGGGCGCACGGCTTCGCCACCACGCGCGAGATGGCGCGTTGGCTGGCGCTTTGGATGGCCTTCGACGACATCGTGCGCGTGGCCAACCTGAAAAGCCGCGCGAGCCGCTGGCAGCGCGTGCGGGGCGAGGTCAAAGCCGGCGAAGGCGACCTGCTGCGCGTCTATGACCACTTCAAGCCGGGCGCGCCCGAGATCGCGGCCCTGCTTCCAGCGGCGCTGGCGCAACGCGTACTGCGCTGGGACCGCCGGCGCGTGCTGCGCGGCAAGACGCCATGGGGCCTGCCGCTGAAGATCGGCGCACACTCGGTCGCTGGGATGCTGGCGCTGCGGACCTTGGCCAGCCTGAAATGGCTGCGCGTGCTCGGCAGCCGCTATGCGAACGAACAGGCGATGATGGCCAGGTGGCTGGCCGGGGTAATCGAGGCCAGCCGCCGCGATTGGCAGCTGGGCCACGAGATTGCGCTTTGCGGGCGCCTGATCAAGGGCTATGGCGCCACCAACGAACGCGGCAAGGAAAACTTGCTGCACGTGCTGGAACATCTGGCCCACGGCCCATCGGCGACAGCGGCCGCAACCGCTATCGCCGCAGCGCGCCAGGCAGCGCTGGCCGATGAAGCCGGCCAGGCATTGGACTCGGTGCTGCTGCAGCACGGCGCACCGGCCCGGCCCGTCAAGGAGCAGCCGATCCGGTGGATGCGAAAGCCGCGGGCCCAGGGCTCGTGAACATCTGCGATGAGCAGTTCGAAGGAGACAACAATGCAACTTTCCGACCAACGCAATCGCCGCCGAGCCCTGGCCTGCGCCGCGATCTCGATCGCCCTGGCGGCCCCCGCCGCCGTCTTCGCCCAGGCGGCCGCGCCCGCTTCCGGCGGCGCGTGGCCGTCCAAGCCGGTCAGGGTGATCGTCAACTTTCCGCCGGGCGGCGCGGCCGACCAGCTGGCGCGTGCGATCGGGCTGCCGCTGCAGGAAGCGCTGGGTCAGCCCGTGGTGGTGGAGAACCGAGCCGGTGCCAATGGCAATATCGGCGGCGAGCTGGTGGCCAAGGCGATCCCCGACGGCTACACGCTGCTGATGAGTTCGGGAGGCATGGTGTCCGTCAACCCGCACATTTATCCGCGCATGGCCTTCGATCCGGCCAAGGACCTGACACCCGTGGCCGCCGCCGCCCGGGTGCTGGTGTTCCTGGTGACGAAGCCATCGATCCCGGCTGGCAACATCAAGGACTTCATCGCCTACGTCAAGGCCAATCCGGGAAAACTCTCCTACGGTTCGCCGGGAACCGGCAGCTCGCCGCATCTGGCCGGCGAGATGTTCAAGAGCCAGGCCGGCCTGTACGCGGTGCACGTTCCCTATCGCGGCGCCGCGCCGGCGCTGCAGGACCTGCTGGGCGGACAGCTCGATTACTTCTTCGATCCCGGGATCGGCCTGCAGCACGTCAAGACCGGCAGGCTCAAGCTGCTGGCGGTCGGCAGCCCCAAGCGATCGCCCCTGTTCCCGGACGTTCCCACGCTGGCCGAAGCGGGCCTCAAAGCGTTTGACGCCGACACCGTGTTCGGCTTCTACGCACCCGCCGGAACGCCGCCCGACGTCGTGGCACGGCTGAACCGCGAGATCAACCGCATCGTCGGCACCCCAGCCGTGAAAGACCGCATTCTCGCGCTCGGCGGCGAATCGCTGCCCCTGAGCCCGGCCGAGTTCGGCGCCAAGGCGACCGATGACTCGAGGCGGTTCAGTGCGATCATCAAGGAACGCAAGATCCTCGCGGATTGACCGGGAGGCAATGGATGGCCGGAAGCTTCATACCCGGCGCGTGGCATTCGGCCATTGCGACTCCCGGTCCATCCGCCGGCTCTGCTCCTGAGCCTGCCGGGCGTCAGCCCGCCGGCCGGATGTTCTGGTTCACCCGGAACAGGTTGCCAGGGTCGTACTTGTGCTTGATGGCGGCCAGCTTCGGGTAGTGCTCGCGGTAGGTCGCCTGCACCCGCTCCTGTCCCTCATCCATCATGAAGTTCACATAGGCGCCGCCCGCCGAGTACGGATGCAGCGCTTCCCAGTAGTCCTTGCACCACGAGGTGATGCGCTCGCGGTTGGCCGGGTCCGGATCGACGCCGACGATCACCGAGGCCCATTTGGCGTCGCGGTAGTCGAACGGCGTGTCCTTGCGTCCGACCCGGTGCACGGCGCCATCGATCGGGTACAGGTGCATGGTGGATTGCATCGTCGGCAGCTTCGACCCATGTTCGACGTGCAAGGCCACCGCCTCGTCGGGCAGCTCGTTGACGAAATCGGCGCGCCAGTACCACTGGTGGCCCGGCGGGTAGAGCGCGTCGAAAGCGCTTTGCAGCATCGGGTAGGGCATGGGCGCCACGCCATACAGGGCCGGGTCCAGCGCGCGGGCGGGCTCCAGCGCTTTGTGGGCCTGTTCCTCGCTGCCGGTATGGCACCACACCACCCCGCACATCTTCTTCAGGTGCAGGTGCTCCGGGAACGGCGGGCCGGGCGGCACGGTGAGGAAGGCGAAGAATCCGTTGAGCTCGGCCGGCGCCTTGGGGATGAACTCCCGGTACCACTTCAGCACCTGCGTCGCGCGCTCCAGCGGCCACAGCGTCGGGCCCGCCACGACGGTGCTCAGCGCGTGCAAGCGGAACTCGAAGGAGGTCACCACGCCGAAGTTGCCCCCCCCGCCGCGCACCGCCCAGAACAGGTCCTCGTTTTCCCGGGCGCTGGCGGTGACGAAGCTGCCATTGGCCAGCACCACATCGACCGCCAGCAGGTTGTCGATGCTCAGCCCGAAACGTCGCGACAGGTGGCCGATGCCGCCGCCCAGCGTGAGGCCGCCCACGCCCGTGGTCGAGATGATGCCGGCGGGCGTGGCCATGCCGAACGCGTGGGTCGCGTGGTCCACGTCGCCCCAGCGGCAGCCGCCGTCCACGCGCACCGTGTGCGCCCGCGGATCGACCCGGATGCCGCGCAACCCCGACAGGTCGATCACCAGGCCGTCGTCGCAGACGCCGAGCCCGCCGCCGTTGTGGCCGCCGCCGCGCACCGCCAGCAGCAGCTTGTTATCGCGCGCGAAATTCACGCAGGCCATCACGTCGGCCACGTCGGCGCAACGCGCGACGGCCCGCGGCTTCCGGTCGATCATGGCGTTGTAGACCTTGCGCGCCTGGTCATAGTCGGCATCGCCGGGCTGGACCAGCGTGCCGCGCAGTTGGGCCTGCAGCGACTGCAGGCTGGCGTCGTTGGACATGGCAAGCTCCTTGCCCTCGCGGGCGCTCAGTTCTTTCTCGGGTCGTCCGCCGGCGCCGCGTAGGCCACGCCCCAGGGACCCATGCCGTGCAGCTGCACGATGGTTTCGGCGTCGGTCCAGGCGAAGTGCCTGGTGTTGGGCTGCATGACCGCGACGCTGCCCGGCGTCAGGGCCCGGGTCTGCTTGGGATCGAGCTTGTCGCCCGCCCCCAGGTGGAAGGTGCCCGACATCACGGTGACATGCTCGACCGCGGGATGCGAATGGGCCGGTATCTTGTAGTTGGCCGGGAATTTCAGGCGGACCGTGAACGGCTTGGCCTCGCTCATCGCGCCCTCGATCACGGCGATCTTGGCGCCGGGCGGCAGCGAGGGGACGTCGGCCCACTTGAGGTCGGCCGGCGCCACGATGACCACGCCGCCGCCTTGCGCCGGCGACACGGCTGGAACGAATCCCGCGACGATGAACATCGCGGCAGCGGATGCGGTTTGAAGTGCGCTCATAGGGTTCTCCTGGGTGGGGTCAATGGGGCCGGGCCTTCAGCCCGCCATCTTGTTCAGCATGTGGTCGATGACCCTGCCATGCTCGTGCTGCGGGCTGAACAGGATGATCTCGGCATCGCTGCCGACCTTCACGGTGTGACCGGGCGGCCAGTAGAAAAGATCGCCGCCGCGCACGACCTCGTCCGTCCTGTCCGCATAGGTGACGGTGAGTTCGCCCTGCAGCAGGTAGCCCCAATGCGGGGACTGGCACAGGTCGCCCTCCAGCCCCTGCAGCAGCGGCGCGATGTCGGTGCCGGCGCCGAGCGAAAAATACTCGCCGCTGATCTTGCCGTAGCCGCTCGCGTCGCCGAAATCCGGCGCTTGGCGGGCCCGCGCTCCCGGCACGTCGATGCGGACCGGCACTTCCTGCTTGGCGATGTGCATGATGAGTTCCTGGGTCGTGGTGGTGGAGCAGCGAGTCTAGGAAGGCGCCGGCGGCGCTTCAATCCACCGCATTGATCAATTTTTTCGGACAGCCCGACAGCGGCCCATGGTCAGGATTGACCATGAACACGGCATTGACCGCCCGGCGGCGGCCCTGCAGAATCGCCGTCTCACCCATCGCAAGGAGCGCGCCATGCCGCTGTTCGTGATCGAGCGACGGTTCGCGGATGAGCTTCAGCTCGACGCGGCCGACGCCGCGGCCATCAAGGCCGTCAACGCGGATGCCGGTGTGAACTGGCTCTACTCCTTCCTCTCCGCCGATCGCAAAAAGACCTATTGCCTGTACGAGGCACCCAGCGCCGATGCGATTCGCGCGGCCGCGCGGCGCGCCGGACTGCCGGCCGATGTGGTGATCGAGGTCAGCCAACTGCGGCCCGAAGCGATCGCCTGAACGCGGCGGTGTGAAACGCCGCCGCCCCCCCCAGTCCGTCCACCGGTCATGTACGCGCCACTGAATTCAAGCGACCAGGCGTTCATCGGCCGCGAACGCGAGCTGCTGGCGATCGGAAGGCTGCTCGGGCGCGCGCTGGCCGGCGCCGGCACGACCGTCGCCATCGCCGGCGAACCCGGCATCGGCAAGTCGCACACGGCGCAGGTGGTGGCGCAATGGGCCGCCGGCCGCGGCATGCAGGTGTTCTGGGGGCGCTGCAACGAGGAGCCGGGCGCACCGCCCTACTGGCCCTGGCTGCAGCTCACGCGCGGCTGGCTGGCCGCGCGCGACGACGCGTCG
>JAMPXR010000044.1 GCA_023701085.1 Ramlibacter sp.
ACCTACATCGACGACACCTGCCTGTACCTGAAGGACAAGACCTGCTCGATCTGCAAGGGCGTGTGCGAGAACGACGCCATCAACTTCAACCAGACGCCCGAGAAGGTGGAGATCAAGGTCGGCGCCATCGTGCTGTCGCCCGGCTTCGACACCTTCGACCCGAAGCTGCGCGGCGACTACGGCTACGGCAGTTACGAGAACGTGGTCACCAGCCTCGACTTCGAGCGACTACTGTGCGCCACCGGGCCGCACGACGGGCAGATCCTGCGCCCGTCGGACCGCGCGCATCCGCACAAGATCGCCTGGATCCACTGCGTCGGCTCGCGGCAGGTCACGCCCGGCGGCAACAGCTATTGCTCCGCGGTGTGCTGCTCGTACACGCAAAAGCAGGTGATCCTGGCCAAGGACCACCTGCCGGAAATGGAAGCGACGATCTTCCACAACGACATCCGCTCCTACGGCAAGGACTTCGAGCGCTTCTACCAGCGCGCGGAAAAGCTGCCGGACGTGCAGTTCGTGCGCAGCTACGTCTCGGTGGCCGGCGAGGACCCGGTCACGAAGAACGTGCGCATCCGCTACGCCACCCCCGACGGGGGCGTCAAGGAAGAGGAATTCGAGCTGGTCGTGCTTTCGGTCGGCTTGAACCCGCCGCGTGACGCGCAGCGCTTCGCGCAGCAGTTCGGCGTCGAACTCGGGCCGCAGGGGTTCTGCAAGGTCAACCCGGTGAACCCGATCGAGACCACCCGTCCCGGCGTCTTCATCAGCGGCGCGTTCCGCGGGCCGATGGACATCCCTGAGGCCGTGATGACCGCCAGCGGGGCCGGCGCCCTGTCCGGCCAGCTGCTGAAGTCGCGGCGCTGGCGCCTGAGCACCGAACGGGTCTACCCGACCGAGCGCGACGTGACCAAGGAAGAGCCCAAGGTCGGGGTGTTCGTGTGCCGCTGCGGGGCGAACATCGGCCGCGTGGTCGACGTGCCGGGGGTGGCCGAATACTCCCGCACGCTGCCCAATGTCGTGCACGTCGAAGAGAGCCTGTTCGCCTGCGCGACCAACACGGCCAAGGCGATCGGCGACACGGTGCGCGAAAAGGGGCTGAACCGGGTGGTCGTCGCCGCCTGCACCCCGCGCACGCACGAGCCGCTGTTCCGTGACACGCTGCGCGAAGCGGGCATCAACCAGTACTTCTTCGACATGGCGAACATCCGCGAGCATTGCTCCTGGGTGCACTCCAAGGAGCATGCGGACGCCACGAAGAAGGCCAAGGACATCGTGCGCATGTCGGTGGCGCGCGCCAGCCTGCTGGAGCCGCTGGACGAATTCGCGCTGCCGGTGAACAAGGCGGCGCTGGTGGTCGGCGGCGGCGTGGCCGGCATGACCAGCGCCCTGACGCTGGCCGAGCAGGGCTTCCAGACCTACCTGATCGAGAAGGCTTCGGACCTCGGCGGCATGGCCCGGCGCATCCACTACACGGTGGAAGGCCTGGACGTCCAGGCCTGGCTCAAGGACCTGATGAAGCGGACCTACCGGCACCAGCAGATCCGGGTCATCACCGACGCCACCATCACGGAAGTCTCGGGCTACGTCGGCAATTTCGTCACCAAGGTCAAGTCCAAGGGGCGGGTGCAGGAGATCAAGCACGGCGCCGCCATCATCGCGACCGGCGCCGACGAGTACAAGCCGACGGAGTACCTGTACGGGCAGGACGCCCGCGTCATGACGCAGCTCGAGCTGGAGGGCAAGATCGCCGCCGGCGACGATCAGGTGCGCGCCGCGCGCAGCGTCGTCATGATCCAGTGCGTCGGCTGCCGGCAGCAAGACCGCAACTACTGCTCGCGCGTGTGCTGCAGCGGCGCGATGAAGAACGCCCTGAAGCTCAAGGCCGCCAACAAGGACGTGGACATCCACGTGCTGTTCCGCGACATGCGCACTTACGGCTTCAACGAGGACTACTACCGCGAGGCGGCCGGCCAGGACGTGAAGTTCATCCGCTACGAACCGCAGGACAAGCCGGTGGTGCAGGCCGAAGGCGGCGTGTTGAAAGTCAGCGCGTCCGACCCCATCCTGGGCAAGCGGCTGGAGCTCGAGGCCGATGCCGTCGTGCTGGCCGCCGCCGTCATCCCGTCGGCCGGCAGCGAGGACACCGCGCGCCTGTTCAAGGTGCCGCTCAGCCCGGACGGATTCTTCCAGGAAGCGCACGTGAAGCTGCGGCCGGTCGACTTCGCCGCGGAGGGTGTCTACCTGTGCGGCACGGCGCAGTATCCCAAGCACCTGTCCGAGGTGATCGGCCAGGCCTACGGCGCCGCCGGCCGCGCCCTCACGCTGCTCACGCACGACACCGTGGTGGCGTCCGGCTCGGTCTGCGGCATCGACGAGGACCGGTGCGTGTCCTGCGGGGCCTGCATCACCTCCTGCAGTTACGGCGCCATCGACTTCCATGACACGCCGCGCGGCAAGAAAGCCACGATCAATCCCGTGCTGTGCAAGGGCGACGGCCTGTGCAACGCGAAGTGCCCCACGGGCGCAGTGTCCCTGAAGCACTACACCAACGACGAAGTGTTCGGCCAGATCGACGCCGCGCTGGCGGCGCTCTAGGACCGGACGGGAACGAACTCATGGCCACCGCAATCGACTTCAAGCCGACCATCATTGGGTTCCTGTGCAACTGGTGCTGCTACGGCGGCGCCGACCTCGCCGGGGTGTCGCGCTTCCAGTACCCGCCGTACCTGCGGGTGATCCGGCTGATGTGCTCGGGGCGCGTCGACCTCGAGTTCATCTTCCGCACCTTCGCCAAGAAAGCCGACGGCGTGTTCGTCGGCGGCTGCCACCTGAACGACTGCCACTACAACCCCGAGGGCAATTACGACGCGATGGGCAATGTGCTGATGGCCAAGCGCGTCCTGGAGAAAATCGGCGTGAACCCGGAACGGCTGCGCCTCGAATGGGTGTCGGCGGGCGAAGGCATCCGCTTCGCCGAGATCATGAACGACTTCTCCGCGAAGGTGAAAAGCCTGGGACGGCTCGGCTCGTCCGAGGGCATCCCGGTGGCCGAGTTGTCGTCGCGGCTGCAGACCGCCGAGGAGCTGGTGCCCTACATCAAGTTGGTCGAGCGCGAACGGCTGCGGGTGCCGGTGCGCACCGAGGAAGGCTACCGGCAGTTCTTCGGCAGCCCGCAGTTCGACAGCCTGTTCAACGAGCTGATCCTGGACAAGCTCGTGATGAGCCGGATCATGGGCTTCGTTCGCAGGAAGCCGGTGGCGGCCGCCGAAATCCCGGCCGGGCTGGACCTGGAGCCCTCCGAGGTCGCGCGGCACCTGCAGCAACTGACCGAGCGCGGGCTGCTCAAGTTCGACGCCGGCCAGAAGCTGGTGGCCGCGGTCTAGGGCCGCACACATTGGATTGGAACCGAGCCCATGGATAGCGCCAACATCGACCTGATCATCGAGCAGCACCGCGGCAAGCCGGGCGACCTGATTCACGTGCTGATGGAAATCCAGCACGTCAACCACTGGCTGCCCCGCGACGTGCTGCGCAAGGTGGCCGAGGTGCTGGAGATCCCGTTCAGCCGCGTGCTGCGGATCGCCACCCTGTACAAGACCTTCAGCCTGACGCCCAAGGGGCGCAACGAGGTGCAGGTGTGCAACGGCATCTCCTGCCACCTGCGCGGCGCCAAACAGGTGATGGAGGCGGTGGAACGCGCCACCGGCATCAAGGCCGGCGAGACCGACGCCAACTGGCGCTTCAGCCTCGATTCGGGCGCCTGCCTGGGCAGCTGCAGCCTGGGGCCCGAAGTGATCGTCAACGGCAAGCATCACGCCCGCATGACCCCCGACAAGGTCGAGGACGTGCTCAAAGCATACGAGTAGGACGGCACACATGACCAGGCTCCATTCAGCCGCCGAACTGGAACAGCTGCGCGCGGGCATCCTCGCCGCGCGCGATCCCGCCCGGCCCTGCATCTCGGTATGCGCCGGCGCGGCCTGCCACGGGCTCGATTCCCTGGAGGTGGCCGCCGCCTTCCAGGCCGAAGTCGGGAAACTCGGCAGCGGCGCCGCCGTGGACGTGCGCGTCACGGGCTGCCACGGCTATTGCGAAAAGGGGCCGAACGTGGTGGTCGGCCCGCAGGAGATCTGCTACTTCCAGGTCAAGCCCGAGGATGTGCCCGAGATCGTCGGCAGCACGCTCAAGGGCGAAGTGGTCGATCGGCTCGTGTATGTCCATCCCACCACCGGCGAAAAGGCCGTGCACATGAACGAGGTGCCGTTCTACAAGCACCAGACGCGCCTTCTGATCGGTGACAACACGCGCATCGACCCGATGCGCATCGACGACTACCTGGCGGTGGGCGGCTACGCGGCGCTCGCCAAGGCGCTGCTGCAGATGACGCCCGAGCAGGTGCTGGGCGAGGTGAAGAAGGCCAACCTGCGCGGCCGCGGCGGCGGCGGCTTTCCCGCCGGGCAGAAGTGGGAAACCGCGAAGAACGCGCCGGGCGAGGAAAAGTACGTCATCGTCAACGGCCACGAAGGCGAGCCCGGGGCGTTCATGGACCGGGCCCTGTTCACCGGCAATCCGCACAAGGTGCTGGAGGGCCTGATCATCGGCGCCTGGGCGATCGGCGCGCACCGGGGGTTCATCTACACGCGTCACGACTCGCCGCAGCTGATCAAGCACATCCGGCAGGCGCTGGCCCAGGCCGAGGAATATGGCCTGCTCGGCGAGAACATTCTCGGTTCGGGGTTCGACTTCCGCGTCGAGCTGCACTTCGACGTGGGCATCTTCGTCTCGGGCGAGTCGAGCGCGCTGATGCGTTCGATCGAAGGCATGCCGCCGGAGCCGCGGCCCAAGTACATCCGCACCTCGGTGGCCGGCATCTGGGACCGGCCGAGCAACCTCAACAACGTGGAGACCTGGGCCAACGTGCCGCAGATCATCAGCCGGGGCGCCGACTGGTACGCGGGCATAGGCACCGAAGGCAGCAAGGGGACCAAGCTGGTGTCGCTGTCGGGCAACGTGGCCAACAGCGGCGTGGTCGAAGTGCCGATGGGCACGCCGCTGCGCACCATCGTCTGCGACATCGGCGGCGGCGTGGCCGGCGGCAAAGCCGCCAAGGCCCTGCACTTCGGCGGTCCCATGGGCGGCTCGATCCCGGCCAGCCTGATGGACGCGCCGCTGGACTTCGACGAACTGGCGAAACTGGGTGCGCCCATAGGCGCCGGCGGCCTGCTCGTGATGGACGAGGACACCGACATGGTGGAGGTGGCGCGCTATTTCCTGGAGTGGCTGACCAACGAGTCCTGCGGCAAGTGCGTGCCCTGCCGGGAGGGCATGTGGCAGACCATGAAGGTGCTGGAGAACATCAACCACGGCAGGGGCCGCGACGGCGACATCGTGCGCCTGGAAGACCTGAACGAAGTGACCAACGCCGCGTGCCTGTGCGCGCTCGGCAAGACGGCGGCCGACCCGCTCAAGAGCATGCTGCGCTATTTCCGGGAAGAGTACGAAGCGCAGATCGCCCGTGGCGAAACCGCAGGGAGCGCAGCGAAATGAGCGAGGTCGTGATGCAGATCGATGGCAAGGAGGTCAAGGCCGCCAGCGGGACGACCGTGCTGGACGCCGCGCGGCAGGCCGGCATCCACATCCCGACGCTGTGCCACCACGAAAAGCTGGAGGCGTTCGGCGGCTGCCGCATGTGCATGGTGGAAGTCGAAACGCGCGGCCGCAAGAGCTACGTCGTGTCCTGCCTGTACCCGGTGGCCGGGGACCTCGTCGTGCGCACGCGCTCGGAGCGTGTCGACAAGATCCGCCGCACCCTGCTGGAGGAACTGCTGGCGCACGCGCCGAATTCGCCCGAGCTGGTGGAACTGGCGCGCGAATACAAGGCCGACCCCAACCGGTTCGAGAAGGACCCGTCCTTCTGCATCCTGTGCGGACTGTGCGTGCGCTATTGCAACGAGGTCAAGGGCATCAACGCGGTCGACTTCATCGAACGCGGCGCGAGCCGGGAGATCAGCTTCATCCCCGAGATCGCCGTCAAGGAATGCTGGGACTGCCAGGAGTGCTTCGCGCTGTGCCCGACCTCCTACGCGCAGGCCGCGTACTTCCTGACCGAGGCGCTCGCCTTTCCGGGCCGGCGCAAGCCCGCGGCGACGGCCGCGTAAGCCGCCGCGGCCTCGAGGCCCCGCTCAGCCCACGCGCTTCTCGAACGACAGGCGCTGCGACTGCTGGAAACCGGCGTCGTAGAAGAACCCGAGCAGCCCGAAGTTCTCGCGCGCCACCGAGGTTTCCACGCTCTCCACCCCCAGCGCCTGCAGGTTCGCGAACAACTGCGACAGGAGCGCGTGGCCGATGCCGCGGTGCTGGTAATCCGGGTCCACGCCTATCGTGTCCAGCACGGCCACCGGCTCCACGCGCCCGTAGTCGCCGAAGTCGGCGCGCGCCATCACGAAGCCGGCGGCAATGCCGTCCACCCGCGCCACCAGGGACACGCGCACCGCCGAATCGCCCATGGCTTCCTCGACCAGTTCGCGGATGTAGGCCTCGCGCCTGCGGCCCACCACGCCCTGATCGATGCGGATGATCTCGTCGACGTCGCCGTCCTGGAAGGCGCGCACGTCGAACCGGTCGCGCGCGTCGAAATCGTTTGCCGCGGCCACGCCATAGCCGACCTCGGCTTCCGAAAAGCCCGTGGCGTGCGCCGGCGCCACGGTCGCGTCGCCGTTGTGCGCCGTCACCCGGTTGTGCCGCAGCGCGCATTCCAGCACCATGGTCCGCGAAAATTCGAAGCCCGCGCCATCGAAAAATTCCATGATGGCGTGGTCGCGCCAGGAGGCGGTCGTGCGGATGACGCCTATGCCCAGGCGTTGCGCCTCGGTCTCGAGCCGGGCCAGCAGGGCAGATCCGATGCCCCGGCCCTGCTCCGCGGCCACGACGGCAATGGACTCCAGCAGCAGCGCCGGCTCGGCGCGGCCGAATTCGCCCTGCTGCTTGCGCGCCTTGATGAAGCCGACGAAGCGGCCGTCACGTTCTGCCGAGAACTGCAGATGCCGGCCGGTCTGCGCGAGGGCCGCCTTGAGCCGGCGCTCGAAATACAAATGCCGGGGGTGACCCACGATGGCCGCGTCCAGTGCGACCACCGACGCCATGTCTTCGGCTTTGGTGCGTCGAAGCGAGGGCCCGGCAGGTTGTTGCAGTGTTTGGCTGGCCAAGATGTTCTCCTTCGCGCGGGTGGCATCCCTGCGCAAAATTCTAGCGTCGAAGCCCGCGCGAGTGCACGCGATTCATTGATCCTTCGCAAAGATGCTTTTTCCGCCTGTCCTTGTCGGACTTTCCATCGGACGTGTTTCTCCGCAGCCGCCAGCGCCCCGGGGACGTCCTGCAGCTCTGCACGCCGCGCGACGGCACGCGCATTCGATTACGCTTGGGTACCTGACGGAAAGCATGATGGACATCGCACACGAACTTCTGACCCTGCTCGAACGCTTCGCGGATCGCGCGCCGCTGCCCAGGATACGCGCGCTCCATGCGCCGCCGGCGGCGCTGGCCGACACGCGGGCGGGCGAGTTCTGCGCCATCGAGCTGGATGACGGCTCCCTCGGCCTGAGCTTCGTCCTGCTCGATGCGTCGAGCCGGCGTCTGGTCACCGATCCGGGCGACGCCGGCATCGAACTGGCGGGCGCGGACGCGCTGGCCGTCGCGCGCTGGTTCACCGGCACGCAGGGGGCACGCCGGTCGCTCGGCTTCGCGGCGATCAACGCGCTCAGCCGCTGCCTGTTCGATCGTGCCGGTTTCCAGCCGCCCGCCAGCACCGACTCGATCGGCAGCATCGAACCGGTGGCGACCGATCACATCGGCATGATCGGCCTGTTCCCGCCGCTGATCAAGGACATCGTGAGTTCCGGCGCCAGGCTGACCGTGGTCGAACTGCGGCCCGATCTGGCGGGCGACCACGACGGCTACCGCGTGGCCCTGGACCGCAACGAGCTGTCGTCGTGCAACAAGGTGATCGCGACCAGCAGCATGCTGCTCAACGGCAGCCTGGACACCATGCTGTCGGCCTGCTCGCAGGCGCGCAGCTTCGCGCTGATCGGCCCCGGCGCCGGCTGCCTGCCCGATCCGCTGTTTCGCCGCGGCGTCACGCTGATGGGCGGCACCTGGATCACCGACCGCGAGGCGTTTTGTGCCGCGCTCGCGGTGGGCGCGTCCTGGACGGCGGCCGCGCGCAAGTTCGCGCTGCGCCGGCAAGACTATCCCGGCGCCCAAGCGCTGCTCGAGCGCCTTTAGGCTCGGCCGGCAATGGACCTCAGCTCGCTTGGGGCTCGGGCGCAGGTGGCTCGCTGTCCCCACCTGGCACCGGCGGGCGCCGCCGGATCAGGGCATCCAGCGCGCTGTCGGCGCCCTGTCCGGTCGAGGGAATCTCACGGCCGCTCTCGGGCTTGCGCGGTCCATCCTGCTCGCGTGCTTCATCGGGCTTGCCTGTCATCTTGGCAAAAAGTCTGCGCGGGGCCCGCCGCCGCGCATGTAGGCACGGCCACGAAGCCGGCGTAGGAGGCGCCCAGCGTCCCCCATGGGAAAACGCCGACTGCAGCTGCGTCGTTCAGACCAGGTTGCGCAGCTCGCGCAGCGCCACCGACAGCATGGCCAGGTCCGGGCTCGCCGTGTCCGCCAGCTCGGCCACCAGACGCCGGGCCCGCGCGAAGGCCGCCGGATTGCGCGCTTCCCATGACGAAAGCCTGTCCCCCGCCGCACCCACGTGGCGGCTGACGGCGTCCAGCGCGATGGAGCGCTGCAAGTCGGCCAGGTCGTCGGCGAGCGCCACCTTGGCGAGGCTTTGCCAGTGGGTGTCGGCCGGCAGCAGCTCGATCTGCTGGCGCAGTCTTTCCAGGCCCAGCCGCTCCCCGATCCCGAAATGCACCTCACTGGTGGCGTCCAGCGGAGCATGCGCCGATTCGGCGATTTCGGCGATGTCCAGCGCGCTGAACAGGCGGTCCGCGGCGCTCACCTGCCGCGCCAGGTCGCGCGGCACGCCGGCACGCATCCAGCTGGCGGCCTGGGCGGAATCCTCGCCCTCGGACTCCAGGCGCGCGCGCAGGGACGCGACCGCCGGCAGCAGCCGCTGCGCGCCCTGCTCCAGGGGCTCCTGCAGCCGCCGCGACCGAAGGAACCAGGTCGTGGCGCGCGCCATGAGCCGGCGCCACTCGATCAGCAGCTCGCACTGCACGCTGTCGGGCACCCGGTTGTCCAGCGCCTCGATGCGCTGCCACAGTTCCACGCTGGCGAAGACTTCGCGCGCCAGCAGGTAGGCCCGCACGACCTGGGGCGGCGCCGCGCCGGTCAGCTCCGACAGGCGGTGCACCAGCGTAGCTCCCACGCGGTTGATCATGCTGTTGAGCACATGCGTGGCGATGATCTCGCGGCGCAGCGGATGGCGCGGGATGTAATCGCCCCAGGCGCTGCGCAGCGCGGCCGGGAAGTAGCGTTGCAAGGCGCTGGCGATCCAGGGGTCCTCCGGCAGATCGGACGCGATCAGCTCGTCCGACAGCCACATCTTGCTGTAGGCCAGCAGCACGGCCTGCTCGGGCGTGGCCAGTCCCAGCCCCTTGGCCTTGCGCTCGGCCAGTTCGTCGTCCGTCGGCAGGAACTCGATGGCCCGGTTCAGCCGTCCGTTCTTTTCGAGGAAGCGCATGAAGCGCGCCTGCTCGTCGAGCTGCGTCGCCCAGCGGGAGCGGCCGATCGACAGGGCCTGGGTCTGGAAATAGTTGTCGCGCAGCACCAGCGCCGCCACCTCGTCGGTCATCGTCGGCAGCAACGCGTTGCGCTGCTCCTGGGTGAGCTTGCCGTCGGCCACCGGCAGGCCGAGCAGGATCTTGATGTTGACCTCATGGTCGGAGGTGTCCACGCCGGCCGAGTTGTCGATCGCGTCGGTGCACAGGCGCACGCCCGCCAGCGCCGCCTCGACGCGGCCGCGCTGGGTCAGCCCCAGGTTGCCGCCCTCCGCGACCACCTTGCAGCGCAGCTGGCCGCCGTCGATGCGCACGGCGTCGTTGGCCCGGTCGCCGACCTCGAGATGGGTCTCGCTGCCGGCCTTGACATAGGTGCCGATGCCGCCGTTGTAGAGCAGGTCCACCGGCGCCTTCAGGATGGCGGACACCAGTTCGGTCGGCGTCAGGCGCTCGGCGTCGATGCCGAGCGCGGCGCGCGCCTGCGGGGAGATCGGAATGGACTTTTCCGAACGCGCCCAGACGCCGCCGCCTTCTGAAATCAGCTTGGCATCGTAGTCGGCCCATGAGGAGCGCGGCAGCGCGAACAAGCGCTGGCGCTCCACGAAGGCCGGCGCGGCCTGCGGCTGCGGGTCGATGAAGACATGGCGGTGATCGAACGCCGCCACCAGCCGGATGTGCCGGGACAGCAGCATGCCGTTGCCGAACACGTCGCCCGACATGTCGCCGATGCCCACGGCGGTGAAGTCGGTGGTCTGCGTGTCCACGCCCATTTCACGGAAATGGCGCTTGACGCTCTCCCAGGCGCCGCGCGCGGTGATCCCCATCGCCTTGTGGTCGTAGCCGGCGCTGCCGCCCGAGGCGAAGGCATCGC
>JAMPXR010000045.1 GCA_023701085.1 Ramlibacter sp.
CGACATCATCGATGGCTGGCAACTGCACAAGGGCTGGTACTGGCCGCAATCGCACAACGACGTGGTGCAGAAGGTGCTGCGCCGCGCGCGCAAGGGCTGCCGCGTGATCTACGTGCCGGGCAACCACGACGAGTTCGCGCGCCAGTTCGCCGGCCACCGCTTCGGCGGCATCGAGGTGATGGAGGAAGCGGTGCACGTGGCGGCCGACGGCCAGCGGCTCTGGGTGATCCACGGCGACTACTTCGACGGCGTCGTGCAGTGCGCGAAATGGCTGGCCTACCTGGGCGACAACCTGTACGAGTTCTCGCTCAAGCTGAACCGCCACCTGAACTCGCTGCGCGCGCGCTTCGGGTTGCCCTATTGGTCGCTGTCGGCCTATCTGAAGCACAAGGTCAAGAAGGCGCTGAACTACGTGACCGATTTCGAGGCGGCCGTGGCGCACGAGGCCCGGCGGCGCGGCCACGACGGCGTGGTGTGCGGCCACATCCACCGTGCCGAGCTGCGCGTCATCGACGGCATCCGCTATTGCAATGACGGCGACTGGGTGGAGAGCCGCAGCGCGCTGGTGGAGCACTTCGACGGGCGCCTCGAACTGGTGTACTGGGTCCCGTCCCGCGGCAGCCATGGCCAGGGGCATGAAAAGCAGCTGGAGAACGCATGAAGATCGCGCTGGTGACCGACGCCTGGAAACCGCAAGTCAATGGCGTGGTCACCACGCTGGTCGAGCTGGTCAAGGAACTGACGCTGGCCGGGCACGCGGTGGAGGTGATCGAACCGGGGCAGTTTCGCACGCGGCCGTGCCCGGGCTACCGGGGCATTGACCTTGCCGTCTCGCCCAGGGCGCATCTCACGAAAAGGCTGGACGCGTTCGAGCCCGACGCGATCCACCTGGCCACCGAAGGGCCGCTCGGATGGGCCGGGCGCGCCTATTGCCTGAAGCGCAAACTCGCATTCACCACCGCGTTCCACACCAAATTCCCGGAGATCGTGAACGCGGCGGTGAAGGTCCCCGTGTCGTGGGGCTACGCGCTGATGCGGCACTTTCACCGGCCTTCCTCCGGCGTGATGGTGCCGACGTTCAGCGTGCTTCGCATGCTGAAGCTTCGCGGCTTCACCAACTTGCGCGCGTGGACCCATGGCGTGGACACCACGCTGTTCGAATACCACGCGACGCCGCGCATCCTCGAGGCGATCGGCCCGTTGCCGCGCCCCATCGCGCTGTTCGTGGGTCGGGTGTCGTACGAAAAGAACATCGAGTCCTTCCTGGAAATGGACTTTCCGGGGAGCAAGCTCGTGTGCGGCGTCGGCCCGGTCGAAGCGCAGCTCAAGCGCCGTTATCCCAAGGTGCATTGGCTCGGACTGCTCGAGCGCACCGAACTGGCCAAGGTTTACGCGGCGGCCGACCTCTTCGTTTTTCCCAGCCATGCCGACACCTTCGGCCTCGTCATGGTTGAGGCGATGTCCACCGGCACCCCGGTTGCGGCCTATGCCGTGGATGGGCCCCTGGAAGTGCTGGGACGGCGCCATGCGAACGGCCGCAGCCTCGGCGGGGCCATGCACGACAACTTGCAGCAGGCGTGTTTCGCGGCGCTCGCGGTGCCGCGCCACGAGGCGCGCCAGCGCGCCCTGGACTTCAGCTGGCAACATGCCGCCGACGTCTTCCTCGGCCATCTGGTCAGCGCGCGCCGCGGCGACGGCGGAGCCGGCGCGCCGGAAGTTTCTTCTGTCACGCAGCAGGGAGTGCAGCGCCCGATGATGGGGCCCACACGGCACCCTTCGTGATCCCGATGGCATGGGACAGGTACGAAGCCCACCTGGTGGTGCGCATGCAGCCGGGAGGCTGAGGCGCGGCGTCACCGAACGGTCACGAATCCTTCACGGTTCCGTCATGGCGCAAGCTCAGACTTCGCGTCGTCACAGTTACTCACGGAGACCCATGTAATGAAACTTGTCTTAGCGTCTGTCGCCCTGCTGGGCCTGGCCGGTTGCGCCGTCACATCGGCCGTTCCCGCCGGCATGCCGTCCGGCAAGTTCGTCAGCTTTACCTGTGCCGATGGCAAAACCTTCAGTGCCCGCGCGGCCGATGGCGGAGCTTCGGTGCGCGTGCGTGGCCACCACGGCGCGGCGGAACTCGACCGCAAGGCCGACGGCGTGTACGAAGGCGACGGCTACAGGCTCGTCACGCAGGGATCGGACGCGGTGACACTGATCCATAACGGAAAGGCCGAGGCGCGCCACTGCAGGGCCGCGGCCTGAGAGCTTGTCACGAAACGGTCACACAACGGACATAAAGTCCCGTCAAGTAGTCACCTTCACTCGAGGAAACAGCATGCACAAATTCACTCTCAAGTCGACGCTCGGCGCCTGCGCATTCGCGCTGCTCGGCGCTTCGGCATCGGCCCAGGTCGTCAAGATCGACGGCTCCAGCACCGTCTACCCGGTCACGGAAGCAGTCGCCGAGGAATTCCAGAAGGCCAACAAGGGCCTGAAAGTCACCGTGGGCGTCTCCGGCACCGGCGGCGGCTTCAAGAAGTTCTGCCGCAACGAGACCGACATCTCCGACGCCTCCCGTCCGATCACCAAGTCGGAAATGGAAGCCTGCAAGGCGGCCGGGATCGAGTACTACGAGCTGCCGGTGGCGTTCGACGCGCTCACCGTGGTCATCAACCCGAAGAATACGTGGCTGAAGCAGGCCACGGTGGCCGAGCTCAAGAAGCTGTGGGAGCCCGCGGCCCAGGGCAAGATCACGCGCTGGAACCAGGTCAACCCGAGCTGGCCCGACCAGCCGGTCAAGCTGTTCGGCGCCGGCTCCGATTCGGGCACCTTCGACTACTTCACCGAGGCGATCGTCGGCAAGTCGAAGTCCAGCCGTGGCGACTTCACCGCGTCCGAAGACGACAACGTGCTGGTGCAGGGCGTGGCGGGCGACGTGAATGCGATCGGCTACTTCGGCTACGCGTACTATGCCGAGAACACCGGCAAGCTGAAGGCGCTGCCAATCGTCGAGAAGGACGGCAAGCCGGCCGTCGCACCGAGTGAGGCCAGCGTGCTCAGCGGCGCTTACCAGCCGCTGTCGCGGCCGATCTTCATCTACGTCAACGCCAAGGCCCTGGCCAAGCCCGAGGTCAAGAAGTTTGTCGACTTCTACATGGCCAACGCGGCGAAGATGGCCAAAGAGGTGAAGTACGTGCCGTTGCCGGCGGATGCCTACAAGATTGCCCTGGATCACGTCGCCAAGGGCAAGAAAGGCACCGTATTCGGCGGCAAGAACGAGGTCGGGATCACCATTTCCGATCTGCTCAAGCGCGAAGCCACCCTGTAAACGTGAAGCTGGGGCTGGCCTGCGCCCGCAGGCCGGCCTTGCGCTGTCCGGCAGTCCCCGATTTCCCGATAACTACAATGAGCGCCATCCCCACTCCGGATCGCGTTGTGTCTTCCGTCCCCATGACAGGCGAAGCCCGACTGGCGCAACTCGCCACGAGGAAGCGGGCCCGCGAGCGCAAGGACAGGCTCATCGAAATCGTCCTGCTGCTGGCGGCGTGCGTATCGGTATTCACGACCGTGGCCATCGTCTACATCCTGGTCAAGGAGTCGGTGAGCTTCTTCACGCATGTGCCCCTGGGGACGTTCCTGACGGACCGGCAATGGACGCCGCTGTTCGATGACGCGCACTTCGGCATCATGGTGCTGCTGGCCGGTACGGTGAGCAGCTCCCTGGTGGCCCTGCTCATCGCGATCCCGCTGGGGACCATCATCGCCATCTACCTGTCCGAGTTCGCGGGCCACCGCACGCGCGAGTTGCTCAAGCCGCTGCTGGAGCTGCTGTCGGGCATTCCCACGATCATCTACGGCTTCTTCGCGCTGCTGGTGGTCACGCCGGTCATCCAGAAGGTCTATCCCGGCCTGCCCACTTTCAACATCCTGTCGGCAGGGATCGTCATGGGCGTCATGATCATTCCGTATGTGTCGTCCCTGTCCGAAGACGCCATGCGGGCGGTACCGATGAGCCTGCGGGAGGGCGCGTACGCCATGGGCTCGACGCGTTACCAGACCGCCACGCGCGTGGTCGTGCCGGCCGCCTTTTCCGGCATCGCGTCGGCCTACATCCTGGGCATCTCGAGGGCCGTGGGTGAGACCATGATCCTGGCCGTGGCTGCGGGCATGCAGCCCAACCTGACGCTCAACCCGCTGGAGCCGGCCGCGACGATCACCTCCTACATCGTCCAGGTGGCGCTGGGCGACCTGCCGCACGGCAGCGTGGGCTATCAGACGATCTTCGCCGCGGGCCTGACGCTCATGCTGCTGACGCTGGTGTTCAACCTGCTGGGATACTGGCTGCGCAGCAAGTTCAGGGAGGTCTACTGATGTCGGATCGTCACGGTGCCGCCCAAGCCGACAAGACCGCGCAGTTGCGGGCCATCATCCGTTCGCACAAGCGCTGGGACGTGATTTTCGGCATCGTGGGTCTGGTGGCCATGAGCGTGGGCATCCTCACGCTCGCGGCGCTGTTCGCCCAGATGGCCATCGACGGTTTCCCGCGCCTGTCCGTCGAGTTTTTCACGAATTTCCCGTCGCGCCGCGCGGGCCAGGCGGGCATCCTGTCGGCCTGGGTCGGCTCGCTGCTGGTGATGCTGGTCACCGCCGTGTTCGCCATCCCGGTGGGCATCGCCGGCGCGATCTACCTGGAAGAGTACGCGCGCAGGAGCTGGCTGACCGACATCATCGAAATCAACATCACCAACCTCGCCGGTGTTCCTTCCATCGTCTATGGACTGCTGGCTCTTGGCCTGTTCGTCTACACCTTCGGCTTCGGGCAGAGCGTCCTGTCGGCCGGGCTGACGCTGGCCCTGCTGATCCTGCCGATCGTCATCGTGGCGACGCGCGAGGCGCTACGCGCCATTCCCCAGATGGTGCGCGAAGGCGCCTATGCCTGCGGAGCGACCAAGTGGCAGGTATGCAGCGACCACCTCATACCCTACGGCCTGCCGGGCATCCTGACCGGCGTGATCATCGGGCTGTCGCGGGCCATCGGCGAGACGGCGCCCATCATTACCATTGGCGCGCTGACCTTCATCGCATTCCTGCCGCCCCCGCCCTTTGCGGGCGACGCGGGAGCGTTCGACTGGCTGTTTTCGCCGTTCACGGTGATGCCGATCCAGATCTTCAACTGGACCTCGCGGCCCGACCCGGCCTTCCATGCCAACGCGGCGGCGGCCAGCCTGGTCCTGGTGCTGCTGACGCTGGGCATGAACGCGCTGGCCATCTGGCTGCGCTACCGCCTGCGCAAGAGCATCAAATGGTAGCCATGCCCCATTCCCGAAGCGCCGGTGGCGCCTGCCGCAGCCCCCACGCACGGCTGCTCCTGCCTGCCGCAAGGAACGTTTGAAATGCCATCGACGATCACCTATCCCGAGAGTGCGCCGACGCTGAAAGCCCAGTCGCGCGACCTGGATTTCTATTACGGCGACTTCAAGGCCCTGAAGTCCATCAGCATGCCGATCTACGAGAACAAGGTCACGGCGCTGATCGGACCCAGCGGCTGCGGCAAGTCCACCTACCTGCGCTGCTTCAACCGCATGCATGACCTTTATCCCGGCCATCGCTACGACGGCCGGATCGAGCTGCACCCGGACAACGTCGACCTGCTCGATCCGTCCGTCGACCCGATCGAGGTGCGCATGCGAATCTCGATGGTGTTCCAGAAGCCCAATCCCTTCCCGAAATCGATTTTCGAGAACGTGGCTTACGGCCTGCGGGTGCGGGGCGAGAAATCGGCGAGCTACCTCGAAGACAAGGTGGAGGCCGCGCTCAAGGGTGCCGCGATCTGGAACGAGGTGAAGAACCGCCTGGACGAGCTGGCCGTGAACCTTTCGGGAGGCCAGCAGCAGCGGGTGTGCATCGCGCGGGCCCTGGCCACCGACCCGGAAATCGTGCTGTTCGACGAGCCGACTTCGGCGCTGGACCCGATCGCCACCGGCGCCATCGAGGAGCTGATCACGGAAATCAAGAACAAGGTCACGGTGCTGATCGTTACCCACAATATGCAGCAGGCGGCTCGGGTGTCCGACTTCGTGTCCTACATGTACCTGGGCGAGCTGATCGAATACGGCGTGACCAACGACATCTTCATGAAGCCCAAGCGGCAGGAAACAGAGGACTACATCACGGGAAGGTTTGGATAGTTCTATGACCGACAAGCACTTGTCCAGCCAGTTCGACAGCGAGCTCAGCGGCGTCTCGACGCGCGTCATGGAAATGGGAGGCGTGGTCGAGTCCCAGATCCGCACGGCGGTGTACGCGCTTTCGGAGTTCAGCGCCGAGGCGGCGGACCAGGTCCTGGAGATCGAGGCCCGCGTCAACCTCATGGAAGTGGACATCGATCGGGAGCTGTCCACCATCATCGCCCGGCGCCAGCCCACCGCTCGCGACCTGCGCCTGCTGATCGCCATCTCCAAGGTGACGGCCAACCTCGAGCGCGCCGGCGACGAGGCGGAGCGGATCGCGCGCATGGTCAAGTCCATCATCGAAAGCGGCGAGGCGCGCAAGCTCCCCTCCTCGGAACTGCGGATCGCGGCCGACCTGGCATCGGGACTGTTGCGCAAGGCGCTGGACGCCTTCGCCAGGCTCGACACCAATGCCGCTGTCGCGATCCTCAAGGAGGACGACCAGATCGACCGGGAGTTCGGCGGGTTCGTGCGCAAGCTCATCACCTACATGATGGAAGACCCGCGCACCATTTCGGCCAGCCTGAACCTGCTGTTCGTCGCCAAGGCCATCGAGCGCATCGGCGACCACTCGAAGAACATCGCGGAATACATCATCTACGTGGTCAAGGGCGCGGACGTCCGGCACAGCTCGATGGAACGGATCGAGTCGCTCATCCGATGAAGCAGCCGCTGCGCATCCTGATCGTGGAGGACGAGCCCGCGATCGCGGAACTGATCTGCGTCAACCTGCGCCACAACGGCTTCCAGCCGGTGTGGGCCGAGGATGGATCGGCGGCGCAAAGGGAGCTGGATGCCGTCCTCCCGGACGCCATCCTGCTGGACTGGATGCTGCCCGAACACAGCGGCCTCGCCTTGGCGCGAAAGTGGCGCAGCAGTGCGCGCACCAGGCCCGTTCCCATCCTGATGCTCACCGCCCGCGGGGACGAGGCCGACAAGGTCGCCGGCCTGGATGCCGGCGCCGACGATTACATCACCAAGCCGTTCTCCACCAAGGAGCTGCTTGCGCGCTTGCGGGCCGTGCTGCGCCGGCGCGCGCCCGAGCAGGCGAGCGACACGGTGGCCATCGGCGAGCTGGTGCTGGACGCGGCGACGCACCGCGTGAGCTGGCGCGGCCGGTCCCTGAAAACAGGTCCCACGGAATTCCGGCTGCTGCACTACCTCATGACGAATCCGGAGCGCGTGCACAGCCGCTCGCAATTGCTGGACAAGGTCTGGGGCGACCACGTGTTCATCGAGGAGCGCACGGTGGACGTTCACGTGAAGCGGCTGAGGGAATCTCTGGGGCCGGCGGCGGGCCGCATGATCGAGACCGTCCGCGGCGCCGGGTACCGGCTGGCCGCGCAAACCGCCGCGAGCGCGGCCGCCTAGGGCAAGACGGCGTTCGGTTCGCTCGGTTTGCGCAATCACAATCCAGCATGGCGGGGCGCTTCCTCAGTTTCCTGTGTTGCGAACTGGCCGGTGGACTGATCGGCTGGTGGCTGGGCCACGACTACGCGATCAGGACGGGCCTGGTGGCCGGCGGGCTGGGTTGGCTTGCCGTGGACAGCTTGCGCGCAACGCGCGTGCTGCGGTGGCTGCTGCGCGGGAATGCCGAAGCGGTTCCGCCGGTAGCGGGCATCTGGGGCGAGATCGTGGATCGCGCGCGGCGCGTCCTTCGCGCGAGCGACCAGGAGCTGGTGACGGCCCGCAAGCGCCTGCAGGAATTCCTGGAGGCGATCCAGGAATCGCCCAACGGCGTGATCCTGCTGGATGCGCAAGGCCGCATCGAATGGTGCAACCAGACGGCGGCCGACCAGTTCGGACTCGATCCGAAACGCGACCTGATGCAGCAGGTGACCAACCTCGTGCGCGATCCTTCGTTCACGGCCTGCTACAACGACAATGGCAGCGGCGGCAGCGGCGGCAGCGGCGGGCGCGAAGTCGTGATTCCGGGCCCGCGCAGCGTCCCCTCGCGCCCCGTCAGGCTTTCGCTCTATCTGCATGCCTACGGGGAGGGGCGCAAGCTGCTGCTGTCGCGCGACGTGACCGCGGTGGAGCAGGCGGAAGTGATGCGCCGGGATTTCATTGCCAATGTGTCCCACGAGGTCCGCACCCCGCTGACCGTGCTGACGGGCTTCGTGGAAACGCTGCAGAACCTGCCGCTGGAGGCCGGGGAACGGGCCCGCTATCTGGACCTGATGGCCCGCCAGGCTCAGCGCATGCAGACCCTGGTGGGCGACTTGTTGACGCTGTCGCGACTGGAGGGCAGCCCGCTGCCGGGCGCCGGCGAGTGGACGCCGGCGGCGGCGCTGATGGTCCAGTGCGAGCAGGACGGCAGGTCGCTCGCGAATCTCCTGGGCAAGGCGCTGAACCTGCGCGTCGGCCCGCCGCCGGCGCTCGAGATCGCGGGGGCGCCGTCGGAACTGCTCAGTGCGATGTCGAACCTCGTGAGCAATGCGGTGCGTTACACCCCGGCCGGCGGTTCAGTCGACATGCAGTGGCGGCCCCTGGCCGACGGCGGCGCCGAATTCCGCGTGTGCGATACCGGCCCGGGCATCGCGCTCGAGCACATCCCGCGGCTGACCGAACGCTTCTACCGGATCGACCGCAGCCGCTCGCGCGAAACCGGCGGCACCGGCCTGGGCCTGGCCATCGTCAAGCACGTGGTGCAGCGCCATGGCGGCGAGTTGTCGATCGACAGCACGCCCGGGAAAGGTTCGATCTTCGCGATCCGGTTTCCGCCCCGCCGCGTGCGCGCGGCGCCCTCCCTCAATGGGCAAGCGCCGGCCGATACCGGCGCACCGCCCGCCACAGAATCGCTGGCAGGATGAGGCTGAGCAGGGCCAGCGCCACGGCGCCCGCGGCCCAGAAGGCGGCGGGTGTGTGCCTGGCCTCCCACGGCCCCAGGCCCCGGTACGCCAGCGCGTAGCCGCCGGCGAGGCCGACGCCCCAGAGCAGCACGCAATAGGCCACCAGCGGGGCGACGGCGACACGGTAGCAGCGCAGCACGAACACGCACAGGACCTGGGCCGCATCGCCCACGTGATAGACCGCCAGCCAGGCCAGCAGGCCCGCCGCCACGGCGATCACTTCGGGACTGCGTGAATAGACCGCCGGGATGCTGCCGCTTCCGGCGGCCAGGCTGGCGGCCAGCACGAGCGCGGTCACCAGGCCCAGCTTGAAGCCGGTGCGAATCGCCAGGCGGGCGCGGTGCGCGCTGTCCGCGCCCAGCCAGTAACTCACGCGCGCGCTGGTCGCGATGGCGATCGACAGGGGCACCATGTACAGCACCGCGGCAAGGTTGGCGGCGATCTGGTGCGCGGCCGAAGCCAGCGTGCCCTGCCGCGCGATGAACAGGGCCATCAGGGTGAACGAGGTCACCTCCACCATCACCGCCAGTCCGCCCGGCACGCCGAGGCGGGCGAAATGGCCGAGGGCGCCCCAGTCGGGGCGTTCCATGGGTCGCCAGATCGCGTACGGGCGGTAAAAGGGCTGGGTGCGCATCAGCACCACGGCGCAGGCGAGGAACAGGTAGTTCACCAGCACCGTCGCCCACGCGCAGCCGACGGCGCCCTGGGCCGGCAGGCCCAGTCCGCCGAAAGCGAACCAGATGGTGAAGGGCACTTTGACCAGCAGCGACAGCGCCTGCAGCCAGGTCACCAGCAAAGGCTTGCCCAGGCTCTGGTTGAGCGTGCCGTACATGCGAAACAGCAGGGCCGGCGGCAGCGCCAGCGCCAGGACCGCCAGGTAACGCGTGACTTCGCCCTGCAGTTGCGCCGGCACTTCCGTCCAGCGCAACAGCGCACCCGGAAACAGCAGCGCGCAAGCGCCCGCGAGCGCGCACATCCCGCCCAGGTACAGGGATTGCCGCACCGACCGGCCGACGTCCGCGTGGCGCTGGCCACCGTGCAGTTCGGCCCAGGTGGGCAGCAGGGCCTGCAGCACCCCCATCAGGCCGACGAACACGGTGATGTACACCGCCGATCCGACCGACAGCGCGGCCAGCGCGGACTGCGAATAGCGGCCGGCCACGATGGTGTCCGTGACACCGAAGGCCATCACCGCGAGCTGGCCGACCAGCACCGTCCCGGCGTGCCGGGCGATGGTTCGCAGCTCACTCACTGCCGATCGGCTTTCTCGAACAGCAGGACGTAATCGTCCTTATCGACCGGACGCCGGATGGTCGAGACCAGGTTCCAGCCACCGGTTTCCAGGGCCGATGCCATCGCCGGCTGGAATTCCGCCGCCACCAGCAGCCAGGGGCAGGCGCCGTCCCAGACGGCGGGCCGCAGGTCCATGCG
>JAMPXR010000046.1 GCA_023701085.1 Ramlibacter sp.
AAGCGCTCGTAGAAATAAGGCGCGGCGGCGGGCAGCGGGCCGTTCGCGTTTTCGCACACCGACAGCAGATGCTGTTGCGCCAGCGGATAGGTGATGCCGTAAATCTCGCGGCACAGGCCGCGGGCGACACCGCCGCTCCAGTCGTCGGGCAACAGTTGCGCGGGCAGTTGCGGATCGTGCAGCAGGGTGCGCCGGAAATCGTGCATCAAGAGCGCCTGGACCAGGAAACACTGCTGCGGATCGAGGCTGGCCGCCTCGCGCATCGCGCGCAGCACCGGCCGGAACCGTTCGATGAACTCGCGGTACCGTCCGGAAAGCGCGTCCAGATTCCAGCAATCGTGCACCAGTTCCTGCAGCGGCCGGCTGGCCAGCGCACCCACATGGCTGGCTTGCATCGCCACCACCTGGTCCCGCAGCCCGGTTTCCTGGAGGATCTCCAACAGCCCCTGGGTGTCGATCGAGGGGTGCGCAAGCACGCCGGGCGCCAGGTTGCCGTAGCCGGCCCAGGTCAGTTCCCTGCACAAGGCGTCCCGCGGCGCGCGCGCGATCGACGCCGGGATCACCACCCATTGCCATTCACCGTTCCATGCCTGCTTGGGCTCGAAATAGATCCTGCGATAGGCATGCTCGAACCGGCGCAGGCCCGAGGGGGTCAGGCTGTAGTAGCTCTTGCGCCCCTGCTGCCGCGAAGCCAGCCAGTTCTCCTGCGACAGCCGGTAGACGCTGGTGCGCACCATGCGCTCGTTCAGGCCGAGCGGCTGCACCAGCCGAATGAAACTGCCGAGCCAGACCGAGCCGCCGTGCGGCGCGATGAAGTCGCCGTAGACGGTGATGATCAAGGAGTTGGCGCGAGTCGGATGGCGCTGCAGGAAGTCCTCGATCCATCGGGCGATGTATCGGCTCTTCACAAGCTTGCCGGAGGCGTCGGCCGGTGGGCAGTGAGCATGCGCCATTGTATTTGGGCGCGCCGGCAATCGGTCCAGGCCGCGCCGCTTCATCTACCTGATACCGCAATGATACATAGTAAGTGGGTTTTACGTATCATTATTGAACTCAAGCTGAACGCCGCCAGTCACCTTTAACTAGTTTGATTCAAGACAAATTCTGCAAACATCTCAGGGTTTTATCTGATACATTTCATATTGACTTTAGCCGGGCCTCTTGTATCGTATTGCCAACCAAATAAGGGGGCGCTTCGCCCCCGTCCGCCCTGTGCGGCGAGGAGCTGTCGATGCAGAACGAAACAGGCGTGCCCGGTGCGGCTCACAACCGGTACGGCGCCCAGCGCCGGGTCGCCGGCTCGGCCGGCGCGGCGGACGAGACGGTGGCGGAAGAGGTCCCGGTCGCGCTGGTCTACAACGGCATCTCGCATGCCGTGATGCTGGCCACGCCCTCGGACCTGGAAGACTTCGCCCTCGGGTTCAGCTTGAGCGAATGCATCGTCCACCATCCGCGTGAGATCCACGACCTGGAGCTGGTCGAACGGCGCAACGGCATCGAGCTGCGCATGGAACTCAGCGGCGAGCGCGCCGACGCCCTCAAGCGGCATCGCCGGACGCTGGCCGGCCGCACGGGGTGCGGGCTGTGCGGCACCGAAAGCCTGAACCAGCTCGACAAGCGGGCCGCCACGGTCCGGTCGTCGCTGGTCCTGAATGGCGACCCGCTGCCGCGCGCCCTGCGCGACCTGCAGCGGATGCAGCACCTGTTCCGCCTGACCGGGGCCGTCCACGCGGCCGCCTGGTGCGACCCCGACGGCCGCGTGGACCTGGTGCGCGAGGACGTCGGGCGGCACAACGCGCTGGACAAGCTGATCGGCGCGCGCGCGGCACGCCGCCAGGGGTTCGACGACGGCTTCGTGCTGATCACCAGCCGCGCCAGCTACGAGATCGTGCAGAAGGCCGCGGCCGTCGGCATCCCCCTGGTCGCCGCCGTCTCCGCGCCCACCGGCATGGCCGTGCGCGTGGCCATCGAATCGGGCGTCACGCTGATCGGTTTCGTGCGGGGCGAAAGGCACTGCGTCTATTCGCATCCGCAGCGCGTTCATTAAGGCAGCAGGAGACAAGCCATGCCAGCGAGCCAAGCCAAGACGGTCAAGCACGTTCCCAGCTATTGCTACAACTGCGTTTCGGGGCCCGACTTCATGACCGTCAAGGTCGAAGACGGCGTCGCCACCGAAATCGGGCCCAATTTCGCCGCCGCCCAGGTGCACCCGGCCCAGGGCAAGGTCTGCGTCAAGGCCTACGGGCTGGTGCAGAAGACCTACAACCCGAACCGGATCGCCTCGCCGATGAAGCGCACCAACCCGCGCAAGGGCCGCGACGAGGATCCGGGGTTCGTTCCGATTTCATGGGACGAGGCGCTGGACACCATCGCCGCAAAGCTCAAGGCCACCCGTGCCAAGGGCGTGCTGGACGAGCAGGGGCTGCCCCGCGTGGCGGCCTCCTTCGGGCACGGCGGCACGCCCGCCATGTACATGGGAACCTTCCCCGCTTTCCTGTCGGCCTGGGGCCCGATCGACTTCAGCTTCGGATCGGGCCAGGGCGTCAAATGCGTCCACTCGGAGCATCTTTACGGCGAGTTCTGGCACCGCGGCTTCACGGTGGCGGCCGACACCCCGTCGGTGCGCTATGTCATCTCGCTGGGCGCCAACGTCGAATCTTCCGGCGGCCCCTGCGCGGTGACCCGGCACGCCGACGCGCGCATCCGCGGCTACAAGCGCATCCAGGTCGAGCCGCACCTGTCGGTCACCGGCGCCTGTTCGGGCGAGTGGGTGCCGATCCGGCCCAAGACCGATCCGGCATTCATGTTCGCGCTGATGCATGTCCTGCTGGTCGAGCGCCGGCTGGACGAACTGGATGTGCCCTTCCTGCGCGACCGGACTTCTTCGCCCTACCTCGTCGGCCCCGACGGCCTGTATCTGCGCGATGCGGCAAGCCGCAAACCGCTGGTGTGGGACGAAGCGGGCGGGCGGGCCGTGCCCTTCGACCAGCCGGGTGCGGTGCCGGCCCTGAGCGGACGCTTCCCGGTTCGCGGCGCGGTCAGCGTGGACGCCGACGACGCCTGCAGGGAAATGGGCGAGGTCGAAGGCGTGACGGCGTTCACGAAACTGGTCGAGCACATCGGGAAGTACTCACCCGAATGGGCCGCCGGCATATGTGACGTGCCGGCCCAGACCATCCGCCGCATCGCCAACGAGTACCTGGACGCGGCCTGCGTCGGCCAGACCACGGTGATCGACGGCGTGACGCTGCCGTTCCGGCCGGTCGCCGTGGTGCTTGGCAAGTCGGTCAACAACGGCTGGGGCGCGTTCGAATGCTGCTGGGCGCGCACCATGCTGGCGGTGCTGGTGGGCGCGCTCGAAGTGCCCGGCGGCACCTTGGGCACGACGGTGCGGCTGAACCGGCCGCAGGACGACCGGCACAAGAGCGTGCGGGCGGGCGAAGACGGTTTCATGGAGCAGAAGTTCAACGCGACCGACAAGGCCCACTGGGCCGCCCAGCCGACCGGCCGCAACATGCACCGGACGCTGGTGCCCATCGTCGGCAACACCGCCTGGAGCCAGGCGCTGGGCCCGACGCAGCTGGCCTGGATGTTCCAGCGCGAGCAGCCCGCCAACTCCAACCTGCCCAAGCCCAGCCTGCCCGATGTCTGGTTCATCTACCGGACCAACCCGGCAATCTCGTTCTGGGAGACGCGCACGCTGGTCGACACCATCGCGACCTTCCCTTTCACCGTCGCCTTCGCCTACACGATCGACGAGACCAACTACATGGCCGACCTGCTGCTGCCCGAGGCCACGGACCTGGAGTCGACCCAGATGATCCGCGTGGGCGGCACCAAGTTCATGGAGCAGTTCTGGGACCACAAGGGCGTGGTGCTGCGCCAGAGCGCGGTGGCGGCGCAGGGCGATGCGCGCGACTTCACCTGGATCACCACCGAGCTGGCCAAGCGCTGCGGACTGCTCGAGCCGTACAACGGCGCCATCAATCGCGGCGCCGGCGGCGTATCGCCCCTCAAGGGGGCCCATTACGATTTCAGCCTGGACCCCGCGGTGGAGCACGAGCCCGAGGCGATCTGGGATGCGGTGTGCCGCGCGGCCTCGACCGCGCTGTCGGACGGGCGCGAAACGCTCGGCCTGGCGTGGTTCAAGGAGCACGGCTTCTACACGGTCCCGATGTCGCGGCTGGAGTGGTATCTCACCCCGACCATGGAAAGGCTGGGCCTGCGCTACGAACTGCCCTACCAGGAACGCCTGCTGCGCATCGGGCGCGAACTGGGCAACCGCCTGCACGAGAAGAACATGAGCTGGTGGGACGCGCAGCTGTCCGAGTACGCCGCCCTGCCCGAATGGCACGACGTTCCGGCACGCTGGGATGCGGCGCTGGTCAATGCCGGCCAGAAGGTCGAGGATTTTCCGCTGTGGCTGCTCACCACCAAGAGCATGCAGTACCACGCCGGCGGCAACGTCGGCATCGCCCTGATGAGCGAGGTCGCGCAGAACGTGCGCGGCCATGCCGGCGTGATCATGAACAGGAAGACGGCAGCTCGCTACGGGATCGCCGAGGGCGACCGGATCGAAGTCCGCTCCCATATCGGGGCGACCTACGGTGCCGCGGTGCTGGCCCAGGGCGTGCGGCCGGACACGCTGGTCATCATCGGGCAGTTCGACCACTGGGCCACGCCGCACGCCAAGGACCTGGGCATGCCCAGCCTGAACACGGTGGCACCCATGTCGCTGGAACTGACCGATGCGACGGGCTCCGGCTCCGACATCGTCAAGGTCCAGGTTCGCAAGCTTGAGGAGGAGGCCACGGCATGACCCGCTACGCCATGAGCATCGACCTGCGCCGCTGCGTCGGCTGCCAGACCTGCACCGCGGCGTGCAAGACCACCAACGCGACACCGCCGGGCGTGCAGTGGCGGCGCGTGCTCGACCTGGAGACGGGCGAATTTCCCGACGTGCGCCGCACCTTCCTGCCCAAGGCCTGCATGCATTGCGCCGAGCCGCCCTGCGAGGACGTCTGCCCCACCGGCGCGACCCACAAGCGGCCCGACGGCCTGGTGGCGATCGACTACGACCTGTGCATCGGCTGCGCCCACTGCATGATGGCCTGCCCCTACGACGCCCGCTCCATCGTGCACGACGCGCAATTCGCCTACGGCGACCAGCCGATCGCCTCGGAGGCCGCGCGCTTCGACCCCGCGCGCATCGGTGTGGCGACCAAATGCACCTTCTGCGAGGACCGGATCGATCTGGCAGCAGCCACCGGCCGCACGCCCGGGGTGCATCCCGAAGTCACGCCGGCCTGCGTCAATTCGTGCATCTCCAACGCGATGGTGTTCGGCGACCTGGACGATCCGGACAGCAACATCAGCCGCCTGCTCGCGCGAACGCAGCATTACCGCATGCACGAGGAACTCGGCACGCAGCCGGGCGTGCACTATATCTGGGAGGACGCATGAAACCCCCCCCGAAGAAAAGCGCCGACCTCGCCTCGCCGCGACTGCAGCGCAACTGGGATTGGCGGGCGGCCGGCAACTTCATGGCCGGCGGCGCCGGCGGCGGCCTGCTGCTGGGCGCGGCGATCGCCGGCGCCGGCGCGAATGCGACGCGGGCCGCCTTGCTGCTGGGCATGGCCCTCATTGCCGCCGGACTGACCTGCGTCTGGTTCGAGATCGGACGTCCCTGGCGCGCCGCCAATGTCTATCGCCACATCGCCACCTCCTGGATGACACGCGAAGCCGTCGTGGCGCTGCTGCTGTTTGCCAGCGGCGCGTGGGCGCTCTACAGCCTGGCCGCGCCGTTCGTGGCGTTGGCCGGCGGGCTCGGGCTGGTGTTCCTCTACAGCCAGGCGCGCATGCTGGCCGCCAACAAGGGCATCCCGGCATGGCGGCATCCGCGCTGCGTGGCCTTGATGGCGTCGGCCAGCGTCGCCGAGGGCGCTGGCTTGCTTGCCTGTATCGCGGCCGCCGTCGGTCCGGTCGGACTCTGGAGCTCGATCGGCGTGATCGCGGTGATCGCCGTGCGCGCCGTCTGCTGGAAACGCTACCTGGGCGGGCTGACCGCGGCCGGTGCGCCCGAAGGCTCGCTGCGGGTGCTGGCAGGCATCGACCGCCGCTTTCTGCTGCTCGGCCACGCGCTGCCGGCGCTGCTGGCGATTCCCGCCCTGGTCGGGACGGCAGGCGCGCGGCTGTCGATGTTCGTGGCCGGCTTGCTGCTGCTGGCCAGCGGCTGGACCGTCAAATACATCCTGATTCGCCGCGCCGCCTTCACCCAGGGCGCTGCCCTGCCGCACCTGCCTGTGCGCGGACGCGGCCCGGCCGGCGCGGCCGCCAAGCCCGGCTGGTCCGCTGTGCCTGGAAGCCGCAACGCGTGAGCGCGATGGCCCGGCTCGCAAGCGCGCGGCATCACCGCGCGGCGAACCGGTCTCCCTCCACCGCCTGGACGCGCCCGGCGGCCAGCAGCTCCCGCAGGTGCAGTTCGATGCTACGGCGCTCCGCGCTTCCCAGGTACGCGACCTCGTAGCCTTGCGGATAGAGCAGGCGGCGCCGCACCAACTCGCCGATCGACTGCGGCCCTTCGCGCAGGTATCCGAGCAGGCGCTCGCTGCGCTCGTCGATCTTCGCGCCGAAGCGCGCCAGATGCTCCAGGAATGCGCCGCGCTGGGTGAGCACGCCTCTATGGTGCGAGGTGACCCAGATCCTCGCGTCGATGTCCGCCACGGCCGCGAGCGAGCGCCGGAAGTCGGCCAGCGACGAGCACGCGTCGCCGTAGTAGGGACCGAAGCCGGTGAGGTCGATGTCCCCCAGGAACGCCACGCCCTCGTTCTCGACCACCAGCACGCAATGGCCGGCCGTATGACCCGGCATGTGGTGGGCGCGCACGCGCACGCCGCCCCCCAGGTCCCAGGCCGCGCCATCGACGTAGCCGACGGCGTCCGGGCGCGGCGCGTAGTGGAAATCGGCCTCGATGATCGTCCTCATCTGGTCCAGCACCGGCTGCGGGTAGCCGTAATGCCGCTGCAGGCCCTCCCACGACTGCGCCGCGGCCAGATCTGCCTCGTGCACATGGACCCGCGCACGCGGCACCCGGTGCAGCCCGGCCATGTGGTCCTCGTGCACGTGACCCAGGATCACCAGGTCCACCGACTCGAACTCGGGGCCGATGCGGTTGGCCACCAGCGGCGTGTCGAACGCGGCGCGGGCTTCGGGTCCGCTCACCAGCACCTGGTTGCCGTCCGGGTATTTGCCGGATTTGTCGCCCAGGTACACAGCCACGGTGCCGTGTCGGAAGCTGGAATACATAGGATGGCCTGAAAGCACCCCGGGCGGCCCCGCGTTAAGCCTCGGCCTGCGCCGGCGCGACCGTGGCGCCGTCGATGCGGTGGCGCCGCAGCGCTTGCGCGACGAATCCGGACGCCTTCATCTCCTCGACGAAACGGGCCAGTTGCGCCGCCGCGCCAGCACCCAGCGCGCGCGGACAACCCATGGCCTGGCGGATCACCATGAAGCGTCCGGGCAGCAGGCGCAGTCCGCCGACGCGGCGCGCGTCGGCTTCGAGCTGCTGCTTGACGCCGGCCGCCACGTCCGCCTTCTCCCGCAGAAAATGCTCGACCACCGCGGGCGAGCTCGGAGCGCGTTCGATCGTCGCCTGCTTCAATTCGCGCGTCAGGTACAGGTCGTAGGCACTGCCCTGCCCCACCACGACGCGCAGGCCCGCTCGATTCACCTCCTCGTTCGACGCCAGCGCGGAGCCCTCCCGCACCAGGTAGGCGCCTTCGATCAGCAGGTACGGCGCGGTGAACGCGATGTGCTCTCCCCGCTTCGGATCGACGGCGAAGAAACCGATGTCGGCCTGCCCGTTGGAGACGGCGTCCACCGACTTGCCCGCGGTGTCGAACACCACGAGCGCGAGCTCTGCGCCCATGCGCCGGGCGAACTCACGGGCCAGGTCCACCGACACGCCTTCGACTTCACCCGTCGCCTCGTCGCGGCCGGCGAGGATGGGGTTGCCCAGGTTGATCGAGGCGCGCAGGCGGCCGGTGGGGGCGAATGCCTTGAGGATGTCGTTCATGCGTTGGGATCCGGCGAGGATGTCGGTGAGCTTCGCGCAACTTGCGCAGCGTGCTTTGCAGCCACAGCCGCAGCATATCGCAGGCTTCCTCATTGCGCTCCCGCCGATCAGGCGCAGCACCTCGACCAGCAGCATACGGCGATTGTCCTCCGAAGAATGGCCGAAAACCAAGCGTACGCGGATGCGCGCACGGGACCGATCGCTTGCGCGTCGGAGATCCCCTTCCTACCCGTGTTGGCTCACTGATCCGCGAACGCCCGCTCCACCACGAACTCGCCCGGGGTCGAGGTATTGCCTTCCTGGAAGCCCCGGCTCTTCAACAGCTGCTGCAGGTCGCGCAGCAGCGCGGGGCTGCCGCAGATCATCACGCGGTCATCCTTCGGGTCGAGCTGGGGCAGGCCGAGCTCGACGGACAGCTTGCCGCTGGCGATCAGGTCCGGAATGCGGCCGGTGTTGCGGAATTCCTCGCGCGTGACCGTCGGCAGATAGAGCATCTGCGTCGACACCATGTCCCCCAGGAACTCGTGCGAGGGCAGATGTTCGGTCAACAGGTCGTGGTAGGCCAGCTCGTCGACGACGCGCACGCCGTGCACCAGGACAATCTGCTCGAATCGTTCGTACACGGACGGATCGCGCACGATGCTCATGAAGGGCGCCAGGCCGGTCCCGGTGGCCAGCAGGTACAGCCGCCGCCCGGGCAGCAGGTAATCGACCACCAGCGTTCCGGTGGGCTTGCGCCCGACGATGATCCTGTCGCCGGGCTGGATGTGCTGCAGGCGCGAAGTCAGCGGCCCGTCCTCGACCTTGATGCTCAGGAACTCGAGGTGGTCCTCGTAGTTCGGACTGGCGATGCTGTAGGCACGCAGCAGCGGCCGGTCGTCGACCTTGAGCCCGATCATCGTGAAGTGACCGTTGGAAAAGCGCAGCGACGCTTCGCGCGTCGTCGTGAAGCTGAACAGGCGGTCGGTCCAATGGTGCACGCTCAGCACCCGTTCCTCGTTGAAGGCGCTCATCGGGCCCTCACTCGTTCGCCGGCCCAGGGCCGGGCTTGCCGCCCATGCCGCTCATCTTGCGCAGCAGCGCGACCAGCGTCGCGCGCTCCTGCGCGTCCAGTTCGCCGTAGGTCTGCTCGGTGATCTGCTGCGCGAACGGAACCGTCTGCTCCAGCAGGTCGCGGCCGGCCGGCGTCAGGCTGACCTTCATGCGCCGGGCGTCGCCGGGCTCGTGGTCGGCATACAGCAGCTTGCGCCATTTCAGCCGCTCGACGATCCCGCGAACCGACGCTTCGTCGATCGAGGTCGCCTGGACGATGACCGGCACTTCGCACGGCCCCTGGTCGCGCGCGGTCAGCAGCACGACGAACTGCGCCGCCGTCAGCCGCGACTCGGGGACGGCCTGCTGGAAGATCGCCACGTGCCGCTGGTAGGCGCGGCGCAGCAAGAAGCCGATCTGCTGCGTGAAGTCGTAGGTCGACGGATCATGGGAGCTCATTCATGCCTCGATTTCCTCGCGGGGCCGCCGCGAAACATTCACCCCCCGGTGACGGGAGGAAAGACCGCGACCTCGTCGCCGTCGCACAGGGCCGCATCGCCGTCGCCCGCCATGGCACGGTTGACGGCGAAGCCCCAGCCGCACTCGCCGGCCAGCAGCGACCAGGGCGCGCCTCTGGCGCCCAGATGGCGGCGCAGCGCGGCCATGCTGGCCACGCCGGCCGGCAACTCGATCGTCTCCGCGGCGCGGCCCAGCGCGTCGCGCACATCCGCGAAATACAGAAGTTTCACGACCATCACCGGGCGAGCAGTTCGCGCAGCGACCGGTTGACCGCCTCGCTGCCGTGGCGCGCCGTCTTGCCTGTCGGTTGCAGCGCCTCCTCATGGAAGAAACGCGGCAGTTCGTCGTCCGCTTCCGTGAAGCCGGCGGCGCGATTGAATGACCACTCCAGCTCCAGGACCTCGCGCCCCAGGGTCTGGAGGAACGAGGCGTCCAAGCCGGTCCCGTGCGCGTCGTTGAGCGCGGCCACGATCAGTTCCGGGTTGGTGTCGGTGACCGATCGGCCGAACACGCACAGGCCGAGCGAATCGGCCGCCGCCGCGGCGACCTGCGCGCCCAGGCTCGCGGCCACCAGTTCCGCCGTCGTCTTGTCCTTGCAGTCGTAGGCCGGCAGGTTGCCCGCCGTGTGGTCGGCGCCTTGCGCCGTCAGCATCATCGAGATGCCGGTCACCTCGATCACCCGCGGATCGTACGCGCTGATCCCCTGGCGCTTGATGACCGGCACGCGCGAGACGCCGAAGTGTTCGCCGACGCGCGCCGCGCCCTGCGCCAGGAGGCGGCCGCGTTCGGTGCCGGCCCGGATGTCCTCGAGCGCGGCCATCATGTACGCCGCGTCGCCGAA
>JAMPXR010000047.1 GCA_023701085.1 Ramlibacter sp.
AACAAGGAGCTGAAGGCCGACAAGGTCAAGCGCATCATCGTGTGCTCGGGCAAGGTCTACTACGACCTGGCCAAGCGGCGCGAGGAGCGGGGCGCGGACGACGTCGCCATCCTGCGCGTGGAGCAGCTCTACCCCTTCCCGCACAAGGCCTTCGCGGCGGAACTCAGGAAATACCCTGCCGTCAGCGAGATCGTCTGGTGCCAGGACGAGCCGCAGAACCAGGGCGCCTGGTTCTTCGTGCAGCACTACATCCACGAAAACATGGCCGAGGGACAGAAGCTGGGGTACTCGGGCCGCGCCGCCTCCGCCTCGCCGGCGGTGGGCTACTCGCATCTGCACCAGGAGCAGCAGAAGGCCCTGGTGGACGGGGCGTTCGGCAAGCTCAAGGGTTTCGTTCTGAGCAAATGAAGGCGTGACGCCGGGCCGGCCCCGCGCGGGCGCGGACCGGCCGCGCGCACACAGGAATCTTTAGGAACAAGAACATGGCTATCGTTGATGTGAAGGTCCCCCAGCTGTCCGAGTCGGTCTCCGAGGCGACCCTGCTGCAGTGGAAGAAGAAGGCCGGTGAGCTCGTCGCGATCGACGAGATCCTGATCGAGATCGAAACCGACAAGGTGGTGCTGGAAGTGCCGGCGCCCAGCGCGGGCGTGCTGGCGGAAATCGTGGTGGCCGACGGCAGCACGGTCATCGCCGACCAGGTGATCGCCAGGATCGACTCCGAGGGCAAGGCCACGGCGGGCGCACCCGCTGCGGCCGCGGCAGCACCAACCGCCGCCGCTGCGCCTGCCGCCGCCGCGTCCGGCGCCGGCTCCAAGGCCGGCATCGCGATGCCGGCCGCCGCCAAGATCATGGCCGACCACCAGCTCGCGAGCGGCTCCGTGCCGGGCACCGGCAAGGACGGACGCGTGACCAAGGGCGACGTGCTGGGAGCACTGGCCGCCCCTGCCAAGTCGGTCGCGGCGCCAGCGCCCGTGTCGACCAGCGCCCCGAAGGCGGCGCTGCCCCAGGTTCAGGCGCCGGTGAGTGCGCCCGACCTGGGCGACCGGCCCGAGCAGCGCGTGCCCATGTCGCGGCTGCGCGCGCGGGTGGCCGAACGGCTGCTGCAGTCGCAGTCCTCCAACGCCATCCTGACCACCTTCAATGAAGTGAACATGGCGCCGGTGATGGAAATGCGCAAGCGCTTCCAGGACCGGTTCGAGAAAGAGCATGGCGTGCGCATCGGCTTCATGAGCTTTTTCGTCAAGGCGGCGGTGCACGCGCTGAAGAAATACCCCGTCATCAACGCCTCGGTGGACGGCAACGACATCGTTTACCACGGCTACTTCGACATCGGCATCGCCGTCGGCTCGCCGCGCGGGCTGGTCGTCCCCATCCTGCGCAACGCCGACCAGATGAGCTTTGCCGACATCGAGAAGAAGATCGCCGAGTACGGCGTCAAGGCGCGCGACGGCAAGCTGGGCATCGAGGAGATGACCGGCGGCACCTTTTCCATCTCCAATGGCGGCGTGTTCGGCTCCATGCTGTCCACCCCCATCATCAACCCGCCGCAGTCGGCGATCCTGGGCGTGCACGCCACCAAGGACCGGGCCGTGGTGGAAAACGGGCAGGTCGTGGTGCGGCCGATGAACTACCTGGCGATGAGCTACGACCACCGCATCATCGACGGGCGTGAAGCCGTGCTGGGCCTGGTGGCGATGAAGGAAGCGCTGGAGGAACCGGCGCGGCTGCTGTTCGACATTTGACCCACCCCCGAAGCGGCCTTCGGCCGCCTTCCCCTCAAAGGGGGCGACACCTGCAGCCCGGCCGAGCCGATTCCGCGGTGTCTCCCGAAAAGTCCCGCCGTCCGGGGCACAGGAGAATCGCATGAGTAAACAATTCGACGTCATCGTCATCGGCGGCGGCCCCGGCGGCTACATCGCCGCGATCCGGGCCGCCCAGCTGGGCTTCAACACGGCTTGCATCGACGAATGGAAGAACGGCAAGGGCGGCCCCGCGCTGGGGGGCACTTGCACCAATGTGGGCTGCATCCCGTCCAAGGCGCTGCTGCAGTCGTCCGAACACTTCGAGCACGCCGGCAAGCATTTCGCCGACCACGGCATCGAAGTGAAAGGCCTGGGGCTGGATCTGGCGAAGATGATCGCGCGCAAGGACCAGGTGGTGCGGCAGAACAACGACGGCATCGCCTACCTGTTCAAGAAGAACAAGGTCACCTTCTTCCACGGCCGCGGCTCGTTCGTCAAACCCGGCGACGGCGCCGGCTACGAGATCAAGGTCGCCGGTGCGACCGAGGAATCCATCGTCGGCAAGCACATCATCGTGGCGACCGGCTCGACCGCGCGGCCGCTGCCCGGGGCGCCGTTCGACGAGGAAAACATCCTGTCGAATGACGGCGCCCTGCGCGTGCCGGCCGTGCCGAAGAAGCTGGGCCTGGTCGGCTCGGGCGTCATCGGCCTGGAGATGGGTTCGGTGTGGCGCCGACTGGGTTCGGAGGTGACCATCCTGGAGGCGCTGCCCGACTTCCTGGGCCTGGTGGACGAGCAGGTGGCCAGGGAAGCCAAGAAGGCGTTCGACAAGCAGGGGCTGAAGATCGAGCTGGGCGTGAAGGTCGGTGAGGTCAAGAGCGGCAAGAAGGGCGTTTCCGTGGCCTGGACCAACGCCAAAGGCGAGGCGAAGACGCTGGAGGTGGACAAGCTCATCGTCTCCATTGGCCGCGTGCCCAACACCGTCGGCCTCAACCCGGAAAGCGTGGGCCTGCGGCTGGACGAACGGGGCGCGGTGGTCGTGGACGGCGACTGCCGCACCAACCTGCCCAATGTCTGGGCGGTGGGCGACGTGGTGCGCGGGCCCATGCTGGCGCACAAGGCCGAGGAAGAAGGCGTCGCGGTGGCCGAACGCATTGCCGGCCAGCACGGGCACGTCAATTTCAACACGGTTCCCTGGGTGATCTACACCAGCCCCGAGATCGCGTGGGTCGGCCAGACCGAGCAGCAGCTCAAGGCGGCGGGCGTGAAGTACCGCGCGGGCACGTTCCCGTTCATGGCCAACGGCCGGGCACGGGCGCTGGGCGACACGACCGGTCTGGTCAAGTTCCTGGCCGACGCGGCCACCGACGAGATCCTGGGCGTGCACATCGTGGGGCCGCTGGCCAGCGAGCTGATCGCCGAAGCCGTGGTGGCGATGGAGTTCCGCGCCTCCAGCGAGGACATCGCGCGCATCTGCCATGCGCACCCGTCGCTGTCGGAAGCGACGAAGGAGGCGGCTCTGGCGGTGGACAAGCGCACGCTGAACTTCTGAAAGATACGGATACAGGCCGCAGAGGACGAATGTCCGTGCCTTGTCGAACTTGATGAGCGTCCTCGACCACTACCGCAAGGAGCTTGCCGAACGCGGCTACCAGAGCGATCCGGCGCAGCGGCGCGCGGTGGAGGCGCTGGACCGCTGCGCGCGCGAATGGGCCGCCTACAAGGTGCGGCGCTCGAATGCGTTCAAGAAGCTGATCAACCGGCCCGCCATCCCGCGCGGTGTCTACCTGTACGGCGGGGTGGGGCGCGGCAAGAGTTTCCTGATGGATTGCTTCTACACGGCCGTGCCCGTGGTGCGCAAGACGCGGCTTCATTTCCATGAGTTCATGCGCGAGGTTCATCGCGAGATGGCGGAACTGCAGGGCACCGTGAACCCGCTGGACGAACTGGGCGCGCGCATCGCCAAACGCTACCGGCTGATCTGCTTCGACGAATTCCATGTGGCCGACATCACCGACGCGATGATCCTGCACCGCTTGCTGGACGCGCTGTTCGCCAACGGCGTCGGCTTCGTCACCACGTCGAACTTCAGGCCCGACGACCTGTATCCGAACGGTCTGCACCGCGAACGCATCCTGCCGGCCATCGAACTGCTCAACCAGAAGCTCGAAGTCATGCGCGTGGACGCGGGCGTCGACTACCGCCGCCGCGCGATGGAGCAGGTCAAGCTGTACCACGTGCCGCTCGGGCCCCAGGCGGACGCCGAGATGAACCGTGCCTTCACACGGCTGGCGGAGTCGCACGATGAAGACCCGGTCCTGCATATCGAGGCGCGCGAGATCCGTGCCCGGCGCAAGGCGGGCGGCGTGGTGTGGTTCGATTTCCGTACCCTGTGCGGCGGACCGCGTTCGCAGAACGATTACCTGGAGATCGCCGCGCAGTTCCACACGGTGCTGCTCAGCGACGTGCCGCAGATGCCCGTGCGCATGTCCTCGGAGGCGCGCCGCTTCACCTGGCTGGTGGACGTGCTGTACGACCGCCGCGTCAAGCTGATCCTGTCGGCCCAGGCGGCGCCCGAGGCGTTGTACACGGAAGGGCCGCTGGCCCACGAGTTTCCCCGGACCGTGTCGCGCCTGCACGAAATGCAGTCGGCCGAGTTCCTGGCGCTCGAACACCGCACCGTGGACACCCGACTGACGTGATAGCCCACCCCCGAAGCGCCTTCGGCGCCCTGACATGAAAAAGCTCCTGCTCGTCCTTGCCGTCCTCGGGCCGCAACTGGGAGCGCATGCGGGGGACGACGCGGCCGTGGCGGCGCAGCGCGCCCGCATCGCCGCCGAGCGCGGCCAGGCCGAGGCGGTGTTCCGCGAGCAGGAGAAGGCCTGCCACGGGAGGTTCGCGGTCAATGACTGCCTGGCGGCGGCGAAGGCGCAAAGGCGCCAGGTGCTGGCCGACCTGCGCCGGCAGGAGGTGTCGCTGAACGACGCGCAGCGCAAGCGCAGGGCCGCCGAGCACCTGCGCGATCTCGAGCAGCGTTCGTCACCGCAAAAACAGCAACAGCGTGCGCAGGAAAGCGCCAGCTCGCAGACCGACCGGCAGCAGCGTGAGGCCTCTGCGGCGCGCGAGCAGGCGGACCGCGCGGCCGATGCGGCCTCGGCGCCTGCCAGGGCGGCCCGGCGGCAGGAGAAGGTGGAACGAAGAAGGGCGCAGCAGGACGCCGCCCGAAGCGAGCGGGCCGAGCAGGCCGCCGGGAATGCTCGCAAGCAGCAGGAGCGGTTGGCCGAGGCCGAGAAACGAAAGGCCAGCCGGGAAAAACGTCTGGCGGAACGCAAGAAACCGCCGGCACGGCCGCTGCCGCCTGCGCCCTGAGAACGCGGGTCGGCCCGCTCAGGCGTCCAGAGGTTCCAGCTTGACGACCACCAGCGACATGTTGTCGCCGCTGCCATGCCCGCGCGAGCGGGCTTTTTCGATCAGGAACTCGGTGGCTTCGCGCGCGGACAGGGATGACAGCACCGACCCCAATTCGCTGGGGTTGAAGTAGTGCCAGATGCCGTCGCTGCACGCCATGAGCACGTCGCCCGGTCGCAACTGGGGGACGAAGAACGGGTCGGCCGGGGGATCGTCCTCGGCGCCCAGGCAACCCATCAGGATGTTCGACTGCGGGTGGACGTTGGCTTCCTCTTCGGTCAGCTCCCCTCGGTCCACCAGGGTCTGCACGTAGGAGTGGTCCATGGTCCGCTTGACCAGCTTGCCGCCGTGAAAGTGGTAGATGCGCGAGTCGCCCGCGTGCACCCAATGGCAGTCGCCCGGCGGATTGATGAGGAAGGCGGCCACCGTGCTGTGCGGCTCCTGCTCGGACGCCACGGCCGTCAGCTTGATCACGATGTGCGCTTCGTGGACGATCTGCTTGAGCATCGACGGGGCGTCGTCGTGATCGGGCGAGTAGCGTTCGAACAGCTGCCGGGCGGTCATCATGACCTGGTCGGACGCCTTGCGCCCGCCGCTGCGGCCGCCCATGCCGTCGGCCACGACGGCCAGCAGGCACCCCGTGGCCCGGGGATGGCTGAGCAGGGCGATCTGGTCCTGCTGGTACTCGCGGTCACCCTTGTGGATGCCGGTCGATGCGCTGATACGGTAACCCTTGGCCATGCTGAACTTGTTTTCGGGCTTCTGTCCCCTGTTGGGGACAGTGCTCGATTATTGCCTCCGAAAGACGTATTATTGAACCAACACGACCGCAGCGCGGCCGCCACCGGCAGATTCCTTGGACTCTAACCTGCACTCCCCCGAACGCCGCCTGATCGAGTTGCGGATGGAACATGCGGATCTGGACGCGATGATCGACCGGACCGCCGATGAAACGCCGGTCGACGAGTTGATGATGCGCCGCCTCAAGAAGCGGCGCCTGGCGCTGCGCGACGAGATTGCCCGCCTGGAATTGGCGATCGATCCCAAAGAACCCGCCTGATGATGCGCGCCGGCGCGCCCCCGCGTGGCGCTGACGTTTCTGCGCGTGGGAGCGAGAGGGCACGGCCCGAATCCGCGGGTGACGACCTCGAGGGACCGGTGGCCCACGCGTTCGCGCCGGGCGGTGTGCTGTCGCGCGCGGCCGCGCAGTTCCGGCCCCGCGGCGGCCAGACCGACATGGCGCTGGCCGTGGCGCGCACCATCCGCAGCGGCGGCGCGCTGGTGGTCGAAGCGGGCACCGGCGTCGGCAAGACCTTCTCCTATCTCGTCCCGGCGCTGCTCAGCGGCGAGCGCGTCCTGCTGTCCACCGCCACCAAGACCCTGCAGGACCAGCTGTTCGGCCGCGACCTGCCGCGGCTGGTGGAAGTGCTCGGCTTGCCGGTGCGCACCGCCTTGCTCAAGGGCCGCGCCAGTTATCTTTGCCTGCACCGGATGGAAACGGCGCGCCAGGGCGCACTGCCCGATCGTGCGTCGCTGCGCACATTGGCCCGGATCGAGCAATGGGCGCAGACGACCCGCACCGGGGATCTCGCCGAGTTGGCCGAGCTGGACGAGCGTTCCGCCGTGATCGCGCTGGTGACCTCCACGCGCGAGAACTGCCTGGGCGCCCAGTGCCCGAAGTTCCGCGCTTGCCACGTGAACCAGGCGCGCCGCGAAGCCCTGGGCGCCGACGTGGTGGTGGTCAATCACCACCTGTTCTTTGCCGACCTCGCGGTGCGCGAATCCGGCATGGCGGAATTGCTGCCCACCGTGCGCGTGGCGATCTTCGATGAGGCGCACCAGCTCAACGAAACCGGTGTGCAGTTCCTGGGCGAGCACCTCACCACCGGGCAGCTGCTGGACCTGGCGCGCGACCTGCTGGGCGCCGGGCTGCAACTGGCCCGCGGCCTGGCCGACTGGCAGCAGCTGGCTTCCGGGCTGGAGCGCGCGACGCGCGAGCTGCGGCTGGTGGTGGGCAGGAACGCGCCGGGCGCTCGGCTGCGCTGGGTCGACGAAGCGCCCGGCCAGGTGGAGGCCCGCGACTGGCGGGAGGCGCTGGAACAGTTGCAGCTCGCCTGCTCGCAGGCCATGGCGGCCCTGGACACGGTCAGCGAGATCGCGCCCGACTTTGCCCGCCTGCTGGAGCGCGCCGGTGACCTCGCGCGGCGCATCGAGCGTTTCGCCGGCGGCTGCGAACCCGGCGCCGTGCGCTGGGTGGACGTGGGCGCGCAGCTGCGCCTGGTCGAGTCGCCCCTGGACATCGCCGAAGCGGTCCAGCACAAGCTGCTGGGCGCCGGTCAGGAAGAGGACGACGGCCGCGCCTGGATCTTCACTTCGGCCACGCTGGGCGACGATGCGCGCCTGTCGTGGTTCACCGAGCCCTGCGGCCTGGGCGAGGCCGAGGTGCTGCGCGTGGGCAGCCCGTTCGACTACGCGACGCAGGCGGCGGTCTACGTGCCGCGTCACCTGCCCAAGCCCGGCGATCCGGCGCACAGCGCCGCGGTGGCGGCCCTTGCGGCCGAGGCGGCGCTGCGGCTGGGGGGCAGGACCATGGTCCTGACCACGACGCTGAGGGCCTTGCGGGCCATCGGGGAAGGCTTGCAACGCCACTTCGAGGCCGAGGGCGAGATGGAAGTGCTGGTGCAGGGCCAGTGGCCCAAGCGCCGCCTGATCGAACGCTTCCGCGAGGGCGCTTCGGATGGCCGTCCCGGCTGCGTGCTGGTGGCTTCCGCCTCGTTCTGGGAGGGGGTGGACGTGCCCGGCGAAGCCCTGCAGCTGGTGATCATCGACAAGCTGCCGTTTCCGCCGCCGGGCGACCCGCTGGTGGAAGCGCGGGCGCAGCGCCTTCAGTCCCAGGGACGCAGCGCTTTCAACGACTACTTCGTGCCGGAGGCGGCCGTGGCGCTCAAGCAGGGGGCGGGACGTTTGATCCGGCGTGAAACCGACCGGGGCGTGCTCGTGGTGTGCGACACGCGGCTGGCCAGCATGGGCTATGGCCGACGGCTGCTGGCCGCGCTGCCGGCGATGCGCGCGCTCGGATCGAAAGAGGAGTTCCTGGAAGCGCTGGCGCGCCTGGGCGCCGCGGCGGATGTCAGCGTGCCCTGAGGCGCGCCTTCACCAGAGCTTCCACCAGGGGCTGTCCTGGCCGGACTTGGCGCCGCGGCTCAGGTACTCGCTTTGCGGATAGGACTTCTCCATGACGCGCCGCGTGTCGTCGCGCAACTGGGTCAGGCCCAGCGCGTCGTAGGAGCGCAGCAGGATGAACAGGGCCTCCTCCAGCGCGGGCACGTCCTGGTAATCGGTCAAGGCGCTCTGCGCGCGGTTGACCGCGGCCACGTAGGCGCCCCGGCTGAAATAGAAGCGGGCCACATGCACCTCGTACTGGGCCAGCGAGTTGACGATGTACGTCATGCGCGACCGCGCGTCGGAGGCGTAACGCGAATCCGGGTAGCGGGTCGCCAGTTCCTTGAAGGCCTCGAACGACTCCTTGGCCGCTTTCTGGTCGCGTTCGGACAGGTCCTGCCGGGACAGGAAGGCGAACATGCCCAGGTTGTCGTTGAAGTTGACGATGCCCTTGAGGTAGAGCGCGTAATCGATCGCGGGACTGGACGGATGCAGCTTCATGAAGCGATCCAGCGTGGCCAGCGCCTGCGCCTGTTCGCCGGCCTTGTAATGGGCGTAGGCCTTTTCCAGCTGCGCCTGCTGGGCCAGCGGCGTGCCGGCGGCCCGGCCCTCGAGCTTCTCGAACAGCGGGATGGCCTTGTCGTAGGCGCCCGAGCTCAACTCGTCCTTGGCCTCGGCATAGATCTTGTTCGGGCTCCAGCTGGCGGTCTTGTCGTCGGGCGTCGATGAGCAGGCGGCCAGCAACGCCGAAGCGGCAATCGCCATGGCGGGTAGAACCGATAATTTGGCTCGACGCATTGAACTCGACTTTCTTGGAACAGGACAAATTCATTATATCGACCGACCCCGCGCGGACGCAGGCGCAGCCGGGGCTGGAGGACGCCCTGGACAGCGGCCCCGACGCCGAGCTGCGCTCCTTCGTGATCGACGCCGCGCAGCATGGCGAGCGGCTCGACAAGGCCCTGGGGGCGCTGGTGCCCGAATTCTCGCGCAGCTACCTGCAGCAGCTGGTCGAAGCCGGGGCGGTGTCGCTCAACGGGGCGGCCGCGACCCGGTCGGCCCATAAAGTCAAGGCCGGCGACCGCGGCGAGGTCGAGCTGCGGCCCACGCCGCAAAGCCAGGCGTTCCGTCCGGAAACCATCGCCCTGAACGTGGTGTTCGAAGATGAGCATCTGCTGGTGGTCGACAAGCCCGCCGGGCTGGTGGTGCATCCGGCGCCGGGCCACTGGAGCGGCACGCTGCTCAATGGCTTGCTGGGCCGCGACGCCGGCGCGATGCTGCTGCCGCGCGCGGGCATCGTGCACCGGCTGGACAAGGACACCAGCGGCCTGATGGTGGTGGCCCGCACGCGGACCATGATGGACGAACTGGTGCGGCGCATCGCGGCGCGCGCGGTGGAGCGCCAGTACGTCGCGCTGGCGCACCGCCCCTGGGAAGGCGCGCCCTCGCGGCATGTCGAAGCGCCGATCGGACGCGATCCGCGCAACCGGCTGCGCATGGCGGTGGTGGACGGCGGCAAGCCGGCGTCCACCGCGCTCGAACTGCTGCAAAACGGGGAGCAGGGATGCTGGGTTCGCGCCACGCTGGGCACCGGCCGCACGCACCAGATCCGCGTGCACATGGCCCATGTCGGGCATCCGCTGGTGGCGGACGAGCTCTATGGGGGCGCCCCGGCCGCCGGGCTGGCCCGCCAGGCGCTGCACGCGTACCGGCTCGCCTTCGAGCATCCGGCCACCGGCCGGCCGCTCGAGTTTCACGCCCCGTTACCCGCCGATCTGCGGCGTGCGCTGGCCGCCTGGGGGCTGCGTTACAATGACCCGGAATGGCTTACGAGCCACGCCCCCGGCTAGCCCGCGGTGGCATGCGCCGCGCACCTGAGTTGGCCGCGTCGCAGCGGTGAAATCGCCCCTGTTTAGCCCATGATTTGCGCGCCGGATGGCGCCTTTTCCCGGAACGGCAAGACCATGAATACGACGGATGCCATGCGCGTCCTCGAAACCGCCTTGATCTGCTCGCCGCAGCCTTTGCCGGTTCGCGAGCTGCGGGTCCTGTTCAACGACGAACTGGGCGCCGACACGATCAAGTCGCTGCTCGCGGACCTCCAGA
>JAMPXR010000048.1 GCA_023701085.1 Ramlibacter sp.
CACGCCGTGCCTTGCGAGCAACAAGGCCAGCAGGGGCGTGAGCACCGGCAGCTTGCGCGCCCCGTTGTAGCTGGGCAGCACGACGACCGGGCGGGTGCCGGCGGGCACGCGATGCAGTCGCGCGTAGGTAGCGTCGAGAAAGCCGGCCATCTCCTCGGGCGTTTCGCCCTTGATGCGCATGGCGATGCAGAAGGCGCCCACTTCCAGATCGCTGGCGGCGCCGTCCAGCACCTGGCCGAACAGGTCCGCCGCCTGCTCGCGTGCAAGCGAACGGGCGCCCTGCTTGCCGCGGCCGATTTGCTTGATGTACTGGCTGATGCCCATGGCGGGGGATTTTCCCCGAAGGCTCATGACTTCGGGCTATTTGTCGAATGTCGCCTGACCTTGTTCGGGGTTTCTTCACGAACACGATGGGCCGGCTCGAGAAGGCGCGAAATCGATCGCGAGCGTGGCGAGTTCCACGGCATCGAGCATCACCCGGCCGTCTTCGACGCGGCAGGCGAATCGCGTTGCGCATCCGTCGTCGGGCGCCTGGGCGCGGCCATCCGCCAGGCCGATCGTCCAGTTGTGCAGCGGGCAGGCCACGCTGGTGCCGAACACGATGCCTTGCGAAAGCGGGCCGCCTTTGTGCGGGCAGCGGTCGAGCAGCGCGAACACCTGGTCCCGGTCATTGCGGAACACGGCCACATCCATGCCGCGGGGCCGGGCCACTCGCCGCGCGCCGAGCACCGGGATGTCCTCAACCCGGCAGACCACCGTCCATTCGTTCACCTTCATGCTTCCTGCTCCGACGTGGCCGATCTGGGTTCCTGCCCCGCAGCGCTGCGCCTGGTTTCCTGCCCGGGCGCCGCCAGCTTCGTGAACTGCCGCTGGTCCACCCCGGCTTTCCCGTGCTCGAACCAGGGATCGGGCTCGCCTTCCAGGCTGGACTGCAGCCGCTCCCACAAGGCCATGCGTCCCGCGTCGTCCTCCAGGATCTTCTTCTTCACGTAGTCCAGGCCCACCCGGTTCACGTAATGGACGGTGCGTTCCAGGTACCAGCCCTCCTCGCGATAGAGCTGCAGAAAGGCACCCGCGAACTCCAGCACTTCCGCGGCACTCCTGGCCTTGCACAGGAATTGGGCCGCTTCGGTCTTGATGCCCCCGTTGCCGGCGACATGGATTTCCCAGCCGGAGTCGACGCCGATGACGCCCACATCCTTGATGCCGGCCTCGGCGCAGTTGCGCGGGCAGCCCGAGACCGCGAGCTTGACCTTGTGCGGCGCGTACATGCGCCACAGGGCGCGCTCCAGGTCCTTGCCCATCTGCGTGCTGTCCTGCGTGCCGAAGCGGCACCACTCGCTGCCCACGCAGGTCTTGACCGTTCGCAGCGCTTTCGCGTAGGCGTGTCCGGACGGCATGCCCAGGTCCTTCCATACGCCCGGCAGGTCTTCCTTCTTCACGCCGAGCAGGTCGATGCGCTGGCCGCCCGTGACCTTCACGGTAGGGACCTTGTACTTGTCCACGACGTCGGCGATCCGGCGCAACTCGCCGGCCGTCGTTTCGCCGCCCCACATGCGCGGGATCACCGAGTAGGTGCCGTCCTTCTGGATGTTCGCGTGGCTGCGCTCGTTGATGTAGCGGCTCTGCGGGTCGTCCCGGGCCTGCCTGGGCCAGGTGGAGATCAGGTAGTAGTTGACGGCGGGGCGGCAGGAGGCGCAGCCGTTGGGCGTGCGCCACTCCAGAAAGCCGAACGTGTCGGCAATGGTCAGCAGCCTGTGGGCCCGGATCGCGTCGCGCACGTCCTGGTGGCTGTGATCCGTACAGCCGCACATCGCCTTCTTCTTCGGCGCGGCGGAGTAGTCGCCCCCGGCGGTGGCCATCAGGATCTGCTCGACCAGGCCGGTGCAGGACCCGCAGGAGGCGCTGGCCTTGGTGTGCCTGCGCACCTCGTCGATCGTGAACAGGCCCTTGTCCCTGATCGCCTTGCAGATCGTGCCCTTGGTCACCCCGTTGCAGCCGCACACCTCGGCGTCGGCCGGCATCGAGGCGGCCTTCGTGTGGCCCTCGTGGCCTGCATCGCCAAGGCTCGATTCGCCGAACATCAATTTGTCCCGGATATCGACGACATTGCGGCCCTCGCGCAGCAGCTTGAAATACCAGCTGCCGTCCACCGTGTCGCCATAGAGGCAGGCGCCCGCCAGCTTGCCGTCCTTGATCACCAGCTTCTTGTAGACGCCGCCGAAGGGGTCGGACATCACGATCTCTTCGGTGCCCGCGTCCTGCGGGCGGCCCGACGCCGCGCCCATGAACTCGCCGCAGGAGAACAGGTCGATGCCGGTGACCTTGAGCTGGGTCGACGTCAGCGACCCGGAGTAGCGTCCGATGCCCAACTGCGCCAGGTGATTGGCCGCCACCTTGGCCTGCTCGAACAGCGGCGCCACCAGGCCGTAGGCAACGCCCCGGTGCGCGGCGCATTCGCCCACGGAGTAGATGCGCGGATCGGTGACGGTCTGCATGGTGTCGTGCACCACGATGCCGCGGTCCACGTGCAGCCTGGCCTTCGCGGCCAGCTCGGCGTTGGGGCGAATGCCCACGGCCATCACCACCAGGTCGGCATCGACCCGGGTCCCGTCCTTGAATTCGACGGCCTTCACGCGGCCATCTTCTCCAGCGACCAATTGCTCGGTGTGCGCGCCGATCATGAACCTGAGGCCTCTATCCTCCAGCGATTTCTGCAGCAGCTTGCCCGCCACGTCGTCGAGCTGGCGCTCCATCAGCCACGGCATCAGGTGCACCACGGTCACGTCCATGCCGCGGCGCATCAGCCCGTTGGCGGCCTCCAGGCCCAGCAGGCCGCCGCCGATGACGACGGCCTTCCTGTACCTGGTTGATGCTTCGATCATCGCCTGGGTGTCGGCAATGTCGCGGTAGGAAATCACGCCCTCCAGGCGGTTGCCCGGCACCGGCAGGATGAATGGCGTGGAGCCGGTGCACAGCAGCAGCCGGTCGTATTCCTCCTCGGTACCGTCTTCGGCGCGCACCACGCGGCGCACCCGGTCGATCTCGACCACCTTCTTGCCCGCGTGCAGCCGGATCCGGTTTTCCTCATACCACTCCCAGGAGTTCAGGACGATGTCCTGGAGCGTCTGCTCGCCCGCCAGCACCGGCGTCAGCAGGATGCGGTTGTAGTTGGGGTGCGGTTCGGCGCCGAACACCGTGATGTCGTACAGCCCGGGCGCGACCTTCAACAGCTCTTCGAGGGTGCGCACACCGGCCATGCCGTTGCCAACCATCACCAGCTTCGATCTTTTCACTGAGTGCTCTCCAGGGATGTGTCGCCGATGCAAATAACAAGCGGCACGCCGGGGTATCGTCCGGCGCGGCCGTGCGTTCAGGCCACGCGCTTCACCAGCGCGGCGGCGGGGACGACGTTCTTCTTCGCGCCGGTGCGCACGTGCGTGGCGTACAGCGTCAGCCCGGTGAACGACAGGCCGCCCACCAGGTTGCCCAGCACGGTCGGGATCTCGTTCCAGATCAGGTAATCCATCAATGAGAACTTGGCGCCCAGCAACAGGCCGGACGGGAACAGGAACATGTTCACGATGGAATGCTCGAAGACCATGTAGAAGAACACCATGATGGGCATCCACATCGCGATCACCTTGCCGCTGACGCTGGTGGAGATCATTGCGCCGACGACGCCAGTGGACACCATCCAGTTGCACAACATGGCGCGCACGAACAGGGTCAGCATGCCGGCGGCGCCGTAGTGCGCGTAGCCCAGCGTGCGGTTCTCGCCGATCACCCCGATCGCCTTGCCGACCGCGTTGGGCTCGGTGGAAAAGCCGAAGGTGACGTAGATCGCCATGAACACGGCCACCGTGAACGCGCCCGCGAAGTTGCCGCAGAACACCAGGCCCCAGTTGCGCAGCACGCCCTTTACGGTCACACCGGGGCGCTTGTCGATCAGCGCCAGCGGGGTGAGCACGAAAACGCCGGTGAGCAGGTCGAAGCCCAGCAGGTACAGGATGCAGAAGCCCACCGGAAACAGGATTGCGCCGATCAGCGGCTGACCGGTGGTCACGTTGATGGTCACGGCGAACCAGGCGGCCAGCGCCAGGATGGCGCCGGCCATGTAGGCCCGGATCACGGTGTCGCGGGTCGACATGAGGACCTTCGACTCGCCGGCGTCGACCATCTTGGTGACGAATTCCGCGGGGACCAGGTAAGCCATATCAAATTCCTCTCGGTTCAATGGAAAACTGAAGTTGCGCGGGAGGCAGTGCGAGAACCGTGCCAGCCTTGCGCCCTGCGCGGGATCGGCTTGCGCTGCCGCGGCTGCTTCAAATGCGGGCGCGCCGTGCGGCTTTGTGGTGCGCCGCACGATTCGCGTGCAGGCGTCGCTAAACTCGCCGGATGCTTGTCCTGGGTATCGAGTCCTCCTGCGACGAAACCGGGGTCGCCCTGGTCGAGGCGCGCGGCACGGCATTGCCTGTCCTGCGCGCGCAGGCGCTGCACACCCAGATCGAGATGCATCAGGCCTATGGCGGCGTCGTGCCGGAACTGGCCAGCCGCGACCACATCCGGCGCGTGCTGCCGCTCACGCAGGCGGTGCTGGACGAGGCCGGCGCGCACCTGCAGCAGCTGGACGTCGTCGCGTATACGCGCGGGCCCGGATTGGCGGGCGCGCTGCTGGTGGGCGCCGGCATCGCCTGCGCGCTGGGCGCGGCGCTGGGCAGGCCGGTGCTGGGCGTGCACCACCTCGAGGGCCACCTGCTGTCGCCTTTCCTGGGCGCCGATCCGCCGCGGTTTCCGTTCGTGGCGCTGCTGGTGTCCGGCGGTCACACGCAGCTCATGCGCGTCGAGGGCGTGGGCGGGTATGAATTGCTGGGCGAGACGATAGACGACGCGGCCGGCGAGGCCTTCGACAAATCGGCCAAGCTCATGGGCCTGCCCTACCCGGGCGGACCGGCTCTGTCGCGGCTGGCCGAGCAGGGCGACCCGCAGGCCTTCAAGCTGCCGCGACCGCTGCTGCACAGCGGGGACCTGGATTTCTCGTTCGCGGGCCTCAAGACCGCGGTGCTGACGCAGGCCAGGAAGCTGGGCCCCGAGCTGCAGGCGCGCAAGGCCGACCTGGCAGCCGCGACGCAGGCCGCCATCGTCGAGGTGCTGGTGAAGAAATCGCTGGCCGCGCTGGACCGCTGCGCGCTGGACACCCTGGTGGTGGCCGGCGGCGTCGGCGCGAACAAGGCATTGAGGGCGCAGCTCGCAGCCGCTGGCGCGGGGCGCAATCTGCGGGTGCACTATCCGCAGCCGCACTGGTGCACCGACAACGGCGCCATGATCGCCATGGCCGCGGCGATGCGGCTGGCGTCGGGCGTGGAGGCGGCCAGCCGCAAGTACGCCTTCGACGTGAAGCCGCGCTGGCCCTTGAGCGATCTGGCCTCGCCCGGGGTGCAGGGCTCACCCGCCGGCTGAGGCGAGGAACTGCTTCACGACTTCAACGTACTCGGCGGGGTGGCTCAGGTGGGGCACGTGGCCGGCCTGCTGGAAGACGTGTTGGCGCGCTGCGGGCAGCGCCTGCCAAATACGTTGCACCACCAGCGGGAAGAACGGAGGGCTCTCGCCGCCGAAGCTCAGCAACGCCGGCGCGGAGAACGCCGACAGCCGCTTCAAGTCGAGCGACATCCATCCGCGCTCTTGCTGCTCGTCGAGCCAGGTCGGGGCGTTGAACACGAATGTGTCGCGCGTCGCCTGCGGCAACTGGTCCCAGGCACCCGGGCCGAAGGCAATGGTTTCGACGAAGCGTCGGGCCGCGGCCTCGGACTGGCCGGCTTGCAGCAGCGGGACCACCGCGGCGATCCGCTCCTGCACCGCTGCCAACGCGGGCTGGACCTCGGTGTCTTCGCCGAGAAGTGCGAACAGCGGCGGCTCATGCGCCACGAGGCTGCGGAACATCTGCGGACGGTGCGCCGCGAGCTTCAGGGCGATGGCGGCGCCGAAGGAGTTGCCGATCACATGCGCGGGCCCGCCGAACAGCTGCTCGATGAGCGCGGCCAGATCGGCAACGTCCTGCTGGATGCTGCCCTGTCCGGGCAAACGTTCGCTGCGGCTGTGGCCGCGGCGGTCATAGGTGGCGACTTGGAACGAGGAAGAGAGCCCCGGCGCCACCTGCGCCCAGTTGAAGTGATCGCCCCAGGAGCCGTGCACGAGGACGACGGGGTCGCCGGCGCCGCTGAGTTCCCAGTAGAGCTGAACCCCGTTGACTGTGCTGCTGGGCATGGCGGTCTCCGCTGCTAGTGTCCTGCCTCAGTCTAGCCAGAGCATGCTGGCGTTCAAGACGAAACTCGAAGCGCGACAGCGCAGCGGGGAACTTGCGGCCTTGCCAATAAAAAAGCCCGCCGGGATCTTCCGGCGGGCTTTCTTTCAGGTCACTTGACTTCGATCTGGCGCGCGTGGCTGACCGGCGCCTGCTTGGCCAGCGTGAGCGTCAGCACGCCGTTCTCGAGCTTGGCGCCGCTGGCGGCCGCGTCGATGTCCTGCGGCAGCTCGTAGGCGGCCTTGAACGCACGCTTGGCCTCGGCCTTGGTCTCGATGCGCACGATGCTGCCTTCGATGTTCACCGACAGGTCCTCGCGGGCCACGCCCGGCAGGTCCAGCGTCACCGTCCAGGCCTTGTCGTCCTGTTCGACGTCGAAGCCGCGGGCGGTGTTGGCGAAGAAGGCATCATTGACGAAGCGCTCGAAGCTGCGGTCAAAGGAGCGGAACGCCGGCGAGACGGCGCGCGTGCGAACGACGGGGGCGAAAAACATGTGGATCTCCTTGTCCCGAAAAGGGGTTGCGGACGGCGGCTTCCGTGCCGGTGCGTCCCGTAAAATTTGCGGCTTTCAACGTGATTGCCGCATGCTTCCCATCTGGGAACCAGGCGCTTCTTTTCAAGGGAACACCAGAGTGAAAAATCAACGCCGCCGCCTCTTGAAATCGCTGGCAGCATCGCTACTTGTTCCGGCCGCCGCGTGGGCGCAGACCCCGCCGGCGCCGGTGAAGATCGCGATGATCGAGAGCCTGTCGGGCGCGTTCGCCAACACGGGCGAAGCGGTGTTCCGCAACCTGGTCTGGGCGGTGGAGCGCGTGAACGCGCGCGGCGGCGTCAAGCTGCCCGGCGGCCCGCGGATGCTGGCGCTGGAACGCTACGACAGCAAGGGGCAGAACGAGGAAGCCTTGTCGGCGCTGCGCGCCGCCGTCGACGACGGCGCCCGCGTCGTGCTGCAGGGCAATTCGTCGGCCGTGGCCGCGGCCCTGATCGACGCGATCAACAAGCACAACGAGCGCGAGCCCGGCAAGCGCGTGCTGTTCCTGAACTACTCGGCGGTCGATCCCATCCTGACCAACGAGAAGTGCAGCTTCTGGCACTTCCGTTTCGACGCGCACGCCGACATGCGGATGGCGGCGCTGATGGACGTGCTCAAGGACGACCGCGGCGTGCGGAGCGTGTACATGATTGGCCAGGACTACAGCTTCGGGCAGGCGGTGCTGCGCGAGGCCCGGCGCCAGCTGGGCTTGCAGCGCCCCGACGTCCAGATCGTGGGCGACGAGTTGCACCCGATGGCGCGGGTGAAGGACTTCGCGCCCTACGCCGCCAAGATCAAGGCCAGCGGCGCGCACGCGGTGATCACCGGCAACTGGGGCAACGACCTGACGCTGCTGGTCAAGGCGGCCAAGGACGTGGGCTTCGACGGCAAGTTCTACACCTTCTATGGCAACGCGCTGGGCGCGCCGGCCGCCATCGGCGACGCCGGCATCGGCAAGGTCGTCGCGGTGGCCGATTGGCTGCCCAACGTGCCGACGCCGCAGAGCGAGGCCTTCTATCAGGCGTTCCGGCAGCGTTTCCCGAAACCCGCGGATGATTACGTCCACATGCGGATGCAGCTGATGATCGAGGCGCTGGCGCAGGCGATCGAGCGGGCCGGCAGCCTGGAGGCCGCCGCCGTCGCCACCGCCCTGGAAAACGCCAGCGTCGGTCTGCAGGCGCAGGGCGGCACCATGCGCGCCGCCGACCACCAGTTCCAGCAGCCGCTGGTGGTGGGCGTGATGGACCGGCAGGGCACGCCCGGGGTGAAGTTCGACGTGGAGGGGTCGGGATACGGCTTTCGCGTGATCAAGACCATCGCGGCCGGCCGGGCCGAATTGCCCTCGAGCTGCAGGATGGTCCGTCCTGGCTGATACTCGGGGCCTCCTCGCATCCTCTCTCGCCGCGGCCGGGCAGCCGGCCGCGCAGCCTCCTTTCATGCGCACCGCCATCCAGAACCTCGAAGAATCCAAGATCCGCGAAGTCGCCAACGCCGGCATGGGGCGCAGCGACGTGCTGGCTTTCTGGTTCGGCGAAGGGGACGAGGTCACGCCCGAATTCATCCGCCGGGCCGCCATTGAATCCCTGGAGCAGGGGGAAACCTTCTACGCCCACAACCTGGGCCTGCCCGAGCTGCGCCAAGCGGTGGCCCGGTACACCAGCGGCCTGCACCGGCCGGTCGCGGCCGACCGCATCGCGATCACCTCCGGCGGCGTCAACGCCCTGATGCTGGCGATACAGGCGCTGGTGGACGCCGGCGACGAGGTGGTGGCCGTCACGCCCGTCTGGCCGAATCTCACGGCACAGCCGCTCATCATGGGCGCGCGCCTGAAGCGCGTCAGCCTGGCGCCGCGGGCCGGCGCCTGGACGCTGGACCTGCAGGCGCTGCTGGACGCGGTGACCGCGGACACCCGGCTGCTGATTCTCAATGCGCCCAACAATCCGACGGGCTGGACGCTCAGCCGCGCCGAGCAGGAGGCGATCCTGGCGCATTGCCGCCGAACCGGCACCTGGATCCTTGCCGACGAGGTGTACGAGCGGCTTTATTTCGAGGCATCGCCCAACGCATGTGCCCCGAGCTTCCTGGACATCGCCGAGCCCGATGAGCGCCTGGTGGTGGTCCACAGCTTCTCGAAGAGTTTCCTGATGACCGGCTGGCGGCTGGGCTGGCTCGTCATGCCCGCCGCCATGACGCATCACATGGGCAAGCTGGTGGAGTTCAACACCTCCTGCGCCAGCGTGTTCACGCAGCGCGCAGGCGTGGTGGCGCTGGGGCGCACGGATGAGGTGACGCCCGGGGTCGTGGCGCACCTGAAGGCCTGCCGGGACACGCTGGTGCCCCTGCTGCGGGAACTGCCGGGCGTGCGCGTCGCCCCGGCTCGGGGCGGCATGTACGCCTTCTTCCAGCTCGAGGGTTTTGGCGACTCGCTGGCGCTGGCCAAGCGCCTTGTGGCCGAAGCCGGACTGGGACTGGCGCCGGGCAACGCGTTCGCGCCGGAAGCCCAGGGCTGGCTGCGCTGGTGCTTCGCGTCGAAGGACGTGTCTCGGCTGGGGCAGGGCGTGGAACGGCTGAGCGGCTGGCTGGCTGCCCGGAAATAGCCGGGCACGCCCTCGAGCCGGCTTCGCCGAGCCCGTGGCGCTCATCCTCCGGGGTCAAGCGGCTCCTGTACCCCGGCCACTTTGGGGGGCGTGCTAAAATCCCAAGGCTTTGCATTTCGCAGGGCGCACGCCAGGGTGCAGTTCCAGCCCCCGGCGCAAGTTACAACATTCAAGGAAAAGCACCCCATGACCGCTATCAACAAGGCCGACATCGTCAAGGCCAACGCGCGCGGCGCGAACGACACGGGCAGCCCCGAAGTGCAGGTCGCACTGCTGACGGCCCGCATCAACGAACTCACCCCGCACTTCAAGACGCACGCCAAGGACCACCATGGCCGCCGCGGCCTGCTGCGCATGGTGAATCGCCGCAAGAGCCTGCTGGCCTACCTGAAGGACAAGGACGCCGAGCGCTACACGGCGCTGATCGGCAAGCTGGGCCTGCGCAAGTAGGGCAGGATCTAACACCAAGGCGCCTGGGTTCGTGCAAGGGAAGTTCACAGCTTCCTCGCCGGCTCAGGCGCTTTGTACTTCGGAGACGGCAAGACGAGTACCAGTCATTTCTTAGGGGCCAGGGGCGATCCCAGGGAACGGGGTCATTGCCCCGGCTCCCGACCTCCGACCTCCGGGCCCCGGCCCCTAAGAAATGCCTCGTGTTCGACACCGCCTCTCCGGGCACCGGGCGCAGCCTGATGCGCCGACGGGAAAGCCGGGGCGGACCCCTCCGCCGGGCCCCCAGCAACAAGTGAGACGAACATGAGTATCTTCAACAAGGTGACCAAGAGCTTCCAGTGGGGCTCGCACACTGTCACGCTCGAAACCGGCGAAATCGCGCGCCAGGCGGGCGGTGCCGTCATCGTCAACATCGACGACACCATGGTGCTGGCCACCGTGGCGGCTTCCAAGACGGCCAAGCCGGGCCAGGATTTCTTCCCGCTCACGGTGGACTACATCGAGAAGACCTACGCGGCCGGCAAGATTCC
>JAMPXR010000049.1 GCA_023701085.1 Ramlibacter sp.
GCCTTCGCCGGCTTCCAATGATCGTCCTGCGCAACCTCACCCTGCGCCGCGGCGCCAAGGTGCTGCTGGACGAGGTCTCGGTCACGGTCAACCCCGGCGAGAAAGTCGCGCTGGTGGGGCGCAACGGATCGGGCAAGTCCACGCTCTTCGCCCTCCTCAACGGCAGCCTGCACGAGGACGGCGGGGACTTCTCCATGACGGCCCATTGGCGGCTGTCGCAGGTGGCGCAGGAGATGCCGGACACCCGCCAAGGCGCGACGGACTTCGTGCTCGGGGGCGACACCCGGCTGATGCAGCTGCGCGAGGCCCTGGCGCGGGCCGAGGCCGGCCACGACGCGAACGCCCACGATGCGGCGCATGGCATGGAGATCGCCCGCCTGCACGCCGAGCTGGCCGACGCGGGCGAGCACGACGCGGTGCCGCGCGCGCAGTCGCTGATCCTGGGCCTGGGCTTCAAGGGCAGTGAGCTGCAGCTGCCGGTGAACAGCTTTTCGGGCGGCTGGCGCATGCGGCTGCAACTGGCGCGGGCGCTGATGTGTCCCTCGGACCTGCTGCTGCTGGACGAGCCGACCAACCACCTGGACCTGGACGCGCTGGTCTGGCTGGAATCGTGGCTCAAGCGCTATGAAGGCACGCTGATCGTGATCAGCCACGACCGCGAGTTCCTCGACGCGGTCACCGGCGTCACCCTGCACATCGAGCGCCAGCGGCTCACGCGCTACGGCGGCAACTACAGCGCCTTCGAGACGCTGCGCGCGCAGCAGCTGGAGCAGCAGCAGGCGGCTTACTCGAAGCAGCGGGAAAAGATCGCGCACCTGCAGAAGTTCATCGACCGCTTCAAGGCGAAGGCCACGAAGGCGCGGCAGGCGCAAAGCCGTGTCAAGGCGCTGGAACGGATGGAAAAGATCGCCCCGGTGCTGGCGGAGGCGGACTTCAGCTTCGAGTTCAAGGAACCGGCGAATCTGCCCAATCCGATGCTGGCGATCCGCGACGGGCAGTTCGGCTACTGGGTGGACGGCCGGCCCAAACCCATCCTGGGCGGCGTGAATCGGTCCGTGATGGCGGGGCAGCGCATCGGCATCCTGGGAGCCAACGGACAGGGCAAGTCCACGCTGGTCAAGACGATCGCGCGCGAGATCCCCGCATTGGGCGGCGCCATCACCGAGGGCAAGGGACTGAGCATCGGCTACTTCGCGCAGCAGGAGCTGGACGTGCTGCGGCCGCTGGACACGCCGCTGGAGCACATGGTCCGCCTCGCGCGCGAGCAGGGCGCGGCTTCGGGCGAGTCCGGCCGCGAGCAGGATTTGCGCAACTTCCTGGGCAGCTTCAACTTCAGCGGCGACATGGTCGGGCAAACCGTGGGCACCATGAGCGGCGGCGAGAAGGCGCGGCTGGTGCTGGCGATGATGGTGTGGCAGCGCCCCAACCTGCTGCTGCTGGACGAACCGACCAACCACCTGGACCTGGCCACGCGCGAAGCGCTGTCCATGGCGCTCAACGAGTTCGAGGGCACGGTCATGCTGGTGAGCCACGACCGCGCGCTGCTGCGCGCCGTGTGCGACGAGTTCTGGCTGGTGGGCCGTGGCCAGCTCGCGCCCTTCGATGGCGACCTCGACGACTACCAGCGCTATCTGCTGGACGAAGCCAGGCGCGCGCGTGAGCAGGCGCGCCTTGAAGCCGCCGACCCCGCCGCGAACGGCACCCCGGACGATGCGTCATCGGGCGTTGGCGCCGTAACCCGGCCGGGGCCGACCCCTCAGGAGCAGCGCAAGCAGGATGCGCAGCTGCGCCAGCAAAGGGCCGCGCGCGCCAGGCCGCTCAAGCGCGAGCTGGAACAAGCGGAGCAACGCATGGCCGTGTTGCATGCCGACAAGACGGCCCTGGAAGCGCGGCTGGCCGCACCCCTGCCGCCACCGGAGATCGCCCAGGCCGGCAAGCGCCTCAAGGCCGTCAGCGACGAGCTGAACACGCTGGAGGAGCGTTGGCTGGAGCTCTCGGGCGACCTGGAGGCGATCGACGCGGCGCGCTGAATGCGCTTGAGGGACACTCGCGAAATTCCAGCCGGATTCCCATGGCCACCGCTTTGCAACTCGCCCAAGGCAACCCCGTCCTGACGGACGCGGTGCGGCGCAGCCGCAGGCTGCTGAACCTGCGCGCGCTGATCGGCGCGGCAGCCAGCACCGTGCCGGTGCCGGGACTGGACTGGGCCGTCGACGCGGCCTTGCTGTCGCGCATCGTGCCCGCCATCAACGCCGAATTCGGCTTGACGCCGGCGCAGCTCGACCTGCTGCCCGGCCACCAGCGCGAGGAGGTGCAAAAGGCGCTCGCCGTGGTGGGCTCGGTATTGATCGGCAAGTTCATCACGCGCGACCTGGTGATCCGCATGGCGCAGACCGTCGGCAAGCGCCTGACCGCCAGGCAGGCCGCCAAGTACGTGCCGCTGGCCGGCCAGGCGATCTCGGCCATCATGGGCTACACCGCGTTGCGTTACCTGGGCGAGGAACACATCAAGGATTGCGTGCGGGTCGCGCAGGCGGCACGGTTGGTCCTGCCGCCGCCCGGGGGCCGGGCCGATGGGCGCTGAACTTGATCGACGTCAAGGTCGGCCCACGGTCAAATCACGAGCCTACGCAGCCGCTCCCTCTGAATCACTGGTAGGACGTACAAGATTCGAACTTGTGACCAACGGATTAAAAGTCCGCTGCTCTACCAACTGAGCTAACGTCCCACACACGCCTTGCGGCGCCGCTGCTGCATCAACTTGTAGCTGCTGCAGCAAAGCCAGCAATTATATCGTCGCCGCCGCCGGTTTCGGCGCCGCGATCCGATCGAGCAGCCATCCGGCAGCGCACTGCCCGAAGGTGGCGGTAACGCTGACGACCGATCCGTAACCGTGGCAATTGAGCGATCCGTCCGGCGCGCCGATGGCGCACGAGGCATCGGGCGGGGCCACCGCCTCGCGGCTGAACACGCAGGGGACGCCGATCTTGCGGCCTTCCCGCGGCGCGCCGTGCAGCTTGCGCAGGCGGGTGCGCACCTGCGCCAGCAGCGGGTCGTGCGTGACCTGGGCCAGGTCGTCCAGGTCGACCTTGTGCGCCAGACGCTTGCCGCCCGCGGCCCCGGCGGCGACGAAGGGCGTGCGGGTGCGAAGCGCCCAGGCCGCCATGGCGACCTTTGCCTTGACCTGGTCGCAGGCGTCGATCACCGCGCCCACCCCCGCCGGCAACACGGCCGGCCAGTTGTCCGGCTCGACGAACTCCTCGATGCAGTGGACCCGGCAGCGCGGATTGATCTGGGCGATGCGCTCGGCCATCGCGCGAACCTTCGCCTGGCCCAGCGTGCCCGCCAGCGCATGGACCTGCCGGTTGATGTTGGATTCGGCGACGTGGTCCAGGTCGATCAGGGTCAGCTCGCCCACGCCGCTGCGCGCCAGCGCTTCGGCGGCCCAGGAGCCGACGCCGCCGATGCCGATCACCGCCACGTGCGAGGAGCGGATCGCCCCCGCCCCGTCGACGCCATACAGCCGATCCAGGCCGCCGAAGCGGCGCTGCAGGTCGGCGGCTTCGTCGAGATGCGTCATGCCGGGCCGTGCCCCGTGTCCTGGCCTGAACGCCTGCCCGCGCCCACCTAGCGGAAACGGGCCAGCCGTTCCTTTGCGGCCACCGCCGCTTCGGACTGCGGGTAGGCCTTGATCAACTCGTCCAGCGTCTTGCGCGCGCCCGCCGTGTCCTTCAGTTCGATCTGGCAATTGGCGATGGACAGCACGGCCTCGGCCGCCCGCGGGTGGTCCGGCGCCTGCGCCAGCAGCGCCCGGAAATTCCCGATCGCACCGCGATAGTCGCGGTTCGCGTACTGGGCATTGCCAAGCCAGAACAGCGCGGTGGGCTTGAAGCCGCTTTGCGGGTAGCGCTTGATGAAGTCGGCGAACGCCGCCTGCGCCCCCGGGAATTCGCCGCGGCGGAAGATCGCCAGGGCCGCCTCGAATTCGCGCGCTTCGGCGGGATCGGCGATGAATTCGCGCCCGTCCACCGACACCTGCGACGGCTCGATCTTGCGCAGGCGCTCTTCCACGCCCTGGGCGATGTCCTTCTGGCGGCGCTGGATGTCGGACAGTTCGCGCGCCATCTGCTCGTCTTGTCCGCGCAGCCGCGCCACTTCGGCGCGCAGCGCCTCGATCTGCGTCTGCAGATCCAGCAGGCTGCGGCGCATCTGGGCGTTCTCGTCGTAGGCCCGCCGCAGCTCTTCGGCCTGTCGTTCGCCCGCCAGTCGCTGGGCCTCCATGCGCTGGCGCAGGTCGAGGATGGCGCGGCGCGCCTCATCATCCTCGAACAGCGCGGCGGAAGCCACCGGACTCGCGCCCAGCCACGCCGCCGCCAGCGCCACGGCCAGGGCAGCGCGCCAACGCGAGGCCAGGTTGCGACGCGCGGTATTCATCGGCGGTACACGATTTCGGCGCGGCGGTTCTGGGCCCAGGCGCTCTCGTCGCTACCCAAGGCGACGGGCTTCTCCTTGCCGAAGCTCACCGCTTCGATCTGCGCGTCGGACACCCCGAGCAGGCCCAGCGCCCGGCGCACCGCTTCGGATCGCCGCTGGCCCAGCGCCAGGTTGTATTCGCGCCCGCCGCGCTCGTCCGTGTGGCCTTCGATCGAAACGCGCCGGGCCGTGTTGGCCTTGAGGAAGCGCGCGTGGGCGTCCAGCAGTGCCTGGAACTGCGGCTTGATGACGTAGCTGTCGTAATCGAAATAGACGATCCGGTCCACGTTGGCGGGTCCCGCCGCGGTGCCGGCCGCGGCATCGGCCGCCACCGGAGCCACGCTGGTCTGGCTGCCAGTGCCGGGGCCCCCAGGCTGTCCGGGCGCGACGGCCGTGGCGCTCTTGTCCTCCACCGGGACGTCTTCCAGTGGCACGCTCGAGCAACCCGCCAACGCCACTGCGGCGGTCAGCGCCAGGAACATTCGCTTCATCATCCGATTACCTCCAGTCAAAAAGTCATTTCTGAAATGGGCCCCAGTCGGGTTCGCGGATATCGCCGCCCTGGCCCGCCAGGCGCGCCTTGATCTTGCCGTCCAGCGTGGTCGTCATCAGGGCTTCCCGGCCATTCTGGCGCGTTGCATACACGATCAAGCGTCCATTTGGCGCAAAACTGGGGCTTTCATCGGCGTTCGTGTCGGTAATCGAGTGTACGGTACCGGACCCCAGCTCCATGACCTGGAGCTTGAATGCGCCGCCGATGCGGGAAATGTAGGCCAGCCAGCGCCCATCGGGACTCACGGTCGGAGAGATGTTGTAACCCCCGGTAAAGGTGATCCGCTCCGGATTGCCGCCGCCAGCGGGCATGCGGTAGATCTGCGGGGCGCCGCCGCGGTCGCTGACGAAGTAGATGGTTCGGCCATCCGGCGCGTACAGCGGCTCGGTATCGATCCCGCTCGATTGCGTCAGGCGGCGCGGCTCGCCGCCGTTGGCGTCTATCGTGTAGAGCTGCGAGCCGCCGTCACGGCTGAGCGTGACGGCCAGGGTGCGCCCGTCCGGCGACCAGGCCGGCGCGCTGTTGGAGCCCCTGAAATTGGCGATCAGGCGGCGCTTGCCGCTGGCGACCTCGTGCACATAAACCACCGGCTTGCGCGACTCGAAGGAGACGTACGCCAGATGCGCGCCGTTGGCGGACCAGGCCGGCGAGATGATGGGCTCCGCGCTCGCCAGTGCCGACTGGGCGTTCTCGCCGTCCGAGTCGGCGACCCAGAGGTTGTACCGGTTGCCCGCCTTGGTCACGTAGGCGATGCGGGTCGAGAAGATCCCCTTTTCCCCGGTGAGCTTTTCATAGATGTAGTCGGCGATGCGATGCGCGGCCAGCCGCAGGTCGCCCGTGGTGACGGCATAACTCTGGCCGCCCAGGTCCTGCCCGCGCACCACGTCCCACAAGCGGAACCGCACGTCCCAGCGGCCGTCCGCGAGCCGCGCGACACTGCCGGCGGCCAGCGAATCGGCGCCCTTCTGGCGCCAGGGCGTCAGGTCGGGCCGGCTGCTTTCATCGAGCGCGGCGCCCGCCGCGTCGATCGCGCGGAACTGCCCGCTGCGCTCCAGGTCGGCCTGCACGATGGCGGCGATCTTCTGCGGCGCCTGGCCCTCACCCCGGAACGGGGCCACGGCGATGGGCAATTGCGTCAGGCCCACGCCCGTCACCTCGACGCGGAACTGCGCCAGCGCCGGCAACGCCGCCGCGCCCAACAGGCTACCCACCACCTGGCGTCGCCGCCACAGTCCAGTCTCTTTCATGCTCGTCAGTCTCTCCATGAGGTTCGGTCCCCTCGTGCTTGTACACGGCCCGGCGCCGGCGGGCGGTAAAGAAGGTGCGTCAGATTGTTAACTCAACCCGGCCTTCCCTGCATCAGCCACAGCTTGAGATAGCGATAGTAGGTGGTTTCGGCATTGGAAATCGCCAGCGCCAGCCCCAGGCGCCCATCCAGAAAGCCGCGCTTGAACACATAGGTGCGCAGGAAGGCCCAGGCGCCGTGACCCAGCGCCTTGCCGAAAGAACCCCTGACGCCGCGCCGGTGCAGTTCCTGCGCGCCGGCCGCGGAATAGCGGTTGACCTTCTCGAGCACGGCGTCGAAATCGGCGTAACTCTCGTGCAGCAGATCGCCCTCCAGCCGGCCCACGGGTCCCTGCACGCACAGCGACTCGTGCACCAGTGCATCGGAAAAGCGGCCGCTGCCGCGGCGCACCAGCCGCAGCACCCGGTCCGGGTACCAGCCGGAATGCCTCATGTACTGGCCGCAGTAGCTCGAATAGCGGCCGACGCTGTAGCCCTGGAAGTCGCCCCGCGCGATCGCCGCTTCGATGGCGGCGCGCAGCCGTGGCGTGACGCGTTCGTCGGCGTCGATCGAAAAGATCCAGTCCCCGCGCGCCAGCTCCAGCGCGCGGTTCTTCTGCGGGCCGAACCCGGGCCAGTCCGTCGTCTGCTCGACACGCGCCCCCATGGCGCGCGCAATCGCCACGGTGTCGTCCGTGCTGCCGCTGTCCAGGACCACGATCTCGCCCGCGAACGCGACCGACTCCAGGCAGGCTCGCAAACGGGCCGACTCGTTGCGGGTGATGACGATGACGGACAGGCTGGGGGTCAAGGGACTCGAAGCCAAGTCGAAGATAATTCGGGTTTGTCTTGAGATTATGACGGTTCGCTCGCCGCTGAAAACTCCCGCGCCGTGCGCAGCGCGGGCGCCGCGCCGCACGCCATGATCCGGCCGGACCTGAGCACCGTGCGCTGGCTGGTGCCTTACTTCGGTAAGGACCAGGGCGCCGTCTGGGCCGCGGCCGTGCTCGCCACCATCGTCTCATCGGCCACCGAACCGCTGGTGCCGGCCCTGCTCAAGCCGCTGCTCGATCGCGGCTTCCAGGGAGGCGGCATCCCGCTGTGGATGGTTCCCGCGGCCCTGCTGCTGATTTTCGGGGTGCGCGGCATCGCCGGGTTCCTGGCCGACCTGGCGCTGGCGAAGATCACGCAGGACGGCCTGCTCAAGCTGCGCCAGGACGTGTTCGCCCGCGTGCTGGACGCGCGCCTGTCGCTGTTTCGCGAGCAGAACGCCACCGCCCTGTCCAACACGGTGGTGTTCGAGGTGCAGAACGGCGCGACCATGCTGGTCAACGCCGTCATCGGCCTGCTCAAGGACAGCGTGTCGCTGCTGGCGCTGCTGGCCTATCTGCTGTACCTCAACTGGCAGCTCACGCTGATCGTCTTCCTGATCGTCCCGGCCGTCGGCTGGCTGATCCGCACCGTGTCGCGCCGGCTCTACCGCATCGCGCGCAGCACGCAGACGGCGACCAACGACCTGGCCTATGTGGTCGAGGAGAACGTGCTGGCCGCCCGGGTCGTGCGGCTGCACCGCGCGCAGCGGCAGCAGACCGAGCGCTTCGCCCGACTCAGCACGGCGCTGCGGCGGCTGGCGATGAAGACCGCCGTTGCCTCCGCCTCGATCACGCCGCTGACCCACATGCTGGCCGCGGCGGCGCTGTCGGCGGTGATCTGCGCGGCGCTGTGGCAAAGCCGTGGCGGCATCACCGTGGGCACTTTTGCCTCGTTCATCACGGCCATGCTGATGCTGATCGCGCCGATCAAGCGCCTGTCGGAAGTCGCCAGCCCGATCTCCCGCGGGCTGGCGGCGGTGCAGCGCGCGGTCGACCTGGTCCAGAAGACGCCCTCGGAATCGGGCGGCTCGTACGCCCCCGCGCGCGCGCAGGGCCGCGTCGAACTGCGCGGCGTGGAGGTGCGCTACCGCGACGACGGGACGGCGGCCCTGGACGGCATCACGCTGGCGGTCGAACCGGGCCAGGTGGTGGCACTGGTCGGCCCCTCCGGGTCCGGCAAATCGACGCTGGTCAACCTGCTGCCGCGTTTCGTGCTGCCCACGCGCGGGCAGGTGCTGCTGGATGGGCACGACGTCGCCGATTGGCGCCTGGACGCGCTGCGCGCCCAGTTCGCGCTAGTCAGCCAGGACGTGGTCATGTTCAACGACACGGTGGCCGGCAATATCGCGCTGGGCGGCACGCTGGATGCGCAGCGGCTGGCCGCCTGCGTGGCGGCCGCGCACCTGGAGGATCTTGTCGCCTCACTGCCCGAAGGATTGGACACGGTCGTGGGCCACAACGCGGTGACACTGTCGGGCGGCCAGCGGCAGCGCCTGGCCATTGCCCGCGCGCTGTACAAGGATGCGCCGGTGCTGATCCTCGACGAAGCGACTTCGGCGCTGGACAGCGCATCGGAGCGCTTCGTGCACGAAGCGCTGCAAAACCTCATGGCCGGCCGCACCACGCTGATCGTGGCGCACCGCCTGTCCACCATCGAGCACGCGGACCGGGTGCTGGTCCTCGACCAGGGCCGGCTGGTGCAAAGCGGATCGCATGCCGAGCTGCTGGCGCGCGGCGGCCTGTACGCCCAGCTGCACGCCCTGCAGCGCGGCGGCGCCGCGGCCACCGCGTCGCCACCGACCATCGTGCAATGAACACGCCCGACGCCATTTCGCCGGAGCAGCTGCGGCGCGTGCTGGTCATCAAGCTGCGCCACCACGGCGATGTCCTGCTGTCCAGTCCGGTACTGACCGCGCTCAAGTCCGGCGCGCCGCAGGCCCGGATCGACGCGCTGGTGTACGCCGAAACCGGCGCGATGCTGCGAGGCCATCCGGCGCTGGACCAACTCCATCTGGTAACCCGGCACGCCAAGCTCGGGCTGCTGGAGCAACTGCGCAGCGAATGGCGTCTCTTCCAGGCCTTGCGCTCGCGCCGCTACGACCTGCTGGTGCATCTGACCGACCACCCGCGCGGCGCGTGGCTGTCCTGGCTGCTCGGGCCGCGCTGGTCCGTCAGCTACGAACGCCCCGGGCGCCAGCGCTGGTGGAAGCGCTCGTTCTCGCATCTGGCGCGCCAGCCGCGCGGCACGCCGCGCCACACGGTCGAGCGGCACCTGGACCTGCTGCGCCGCGTGGGCATCCATCCCGTCATTCAGGACAAACGGCCGACGCTCACCATCGACGAGCCGACGCATGAGCGCGCGCGGGAGAAGCTGCGCCTGGCCGGATGGAGCGGAGGCCATTACGCGGTGCTGCACCCGGGCTCGCGCTGGATGTTCAAGACCTGGACGGCGCAGGGCAATGCGCGGGTCATCGACCATCTGGCCGGCCGCGGCCTGGCCGTCGTGCTGACGGCGGCGCCCGACCCGCAGGAGACCTGGCTCACCGACCGCATCCTGCAATCCGCCCGCGCCGGCTGCGTCGACCTGCGCGGCCAACTGACGCTCGAGGAACTGGCCAGCGTCATCAGCCAGGCGCGGCTGTTCGTGGGCGTGGATTCGGTGCCCATGCACATCGCCGCCGCGGTGGGCACGCCGGGCGTGGCCCTGTTCGGACCGAGCAACGACATCGAATGGCGGCCCTGGAGCGACGCCTTCGAGGTGGTCGCGTCCCGCGACTTCCCGTGCCGCCCCTGCGGCATCGACGGCTGCGGTGGCAGCAAGCGCTCGGACTGCCTGGCCAGCTTGCCGGCCGAGCAGGTGATCGCGGCAGCCGACCGCATGCTGGAGCGCCATGGGCGTGCCTGAACCGGCCGGCGCGCGGGCGCCGCGCATCGCCATCGTGCGCGGCGCCTACGACCCGGCGGGTGGCGCGGCGCGCTTCGTGCAGCGGCTGGCCGGCGCCCTGACAGCGCGCGGCGGCGAGATCACGCTGATCGCCCGGCATTGGCCGCATTCGGCGCAGGCGGGCCTGCCGCCCGGGGCGCGGCTCATCGAACTGAACCCCTTTCACATCGGGCGCACCTGGCGCGACGCGGCGTTTGCCCGCGCCGTGCGCGCGGCCGTCGCGCACGAAACCTTCGACCTGGTGCAGTCGCACGAGCGGATTCC
>JAMPXR010000050.1 GCA_023701085.1 Ramlibacter sp.
ATCCGGCTGAAAGCGCAGGCCAAGCAGCAGGTCGTCGCCGAGGTGCTGGCCGCCGGCGCCGGCTTCGGCGCGCAGCCCGCCCACGGCCGGCACCTGATGGTGGAATTCGTGTCGGCCAATCCGACCGGGCCGCTGCATGTCGGGCATGGCCGGCAGGCGGCGCTGGGCGACGCCATCTGCAACCTGTACGCCACCCAGGGCTGGGACGTCTACCGCGAGTTCTACTACAACGACGCGGGCGTGCAGATCGCCGCCTTGGCCACCAGCGTGCAACTGCGTGCCCGGGGCTTCAAGCCGGGCGACCCCGAGTGGCCCGAGGCCGCCTACAACGGCGACTACATCGCCGAGATCGCCGCCGACTTCCTGGCGCGCAAGACCGTGCACTCCGACGACCGCGAGTTCACCGCCAGCGGCGACGTGGACGACCTCGACGGCATCCGGCTGTTCGCCGTCGCCTGGCTGCGCCACGAGCAGGACCTCGACCTGAAGGCCTTCGACGTGCGCTTCGACAACTACTACCTGGAGTCGAGCCTGTACACCGGCGGCAAGGTCGACGCGGTGGTGGCCCGGCTGCGCGAGGCGGGCAAAACGTACGAGCACGACGGCGCGCTGTGGCTCAAGTCCACCGAGTACGGCGACGACAAGGACCGCGTCATGCGCAAGGGCGACGGCAGCTACACCTACTTCGTGCCGGACGTGGCCTACCACATCACCAAGTGGGAGCGCGGCTTCACCAAGGTGGTCAACATCCAGGGCACCGACCACCACGGCACCATCGCGCGCGTGCGCGCCGGGCTGCAGGCCGCCGGCGCCGGCATCCCGCCGGGCTACCCCGACTATGTGCTGCACACCATGGTGCGCGTGATGCGCGGCGGCGAGGAAGTGAAGATCTCCAAGCGGGCCGGCAGCTATGTCACGCTGCGCGACCTGGTCGAGTGGACCAGCAAGGACGCGGTGCGATTCTTCCTGCTTTCGCGCAAGCCCGACACCGAATACGTGTTCGACATAGACCTGGCGCTGGCGCAGAACAACGACAACCCGGTGTACTACGTGCAGTACGCGCACGCCCGCATCTGTTCGGTGCTCGCGATGTGGGGCGGCGATGCGCGCAGTTTGGGGCGCGCCGACCTGTCCGCCCTGGACAGCCCGCCGGCCCTGGCGCTGATGCTGCAACTGGCGAAGTATCCGGACATGCTGCGCGCGGCGGCGGTCGATTTCGCGCCGCACGACGTGACCTTCTACCTGCGCGAGCTGGCGGCCACCTACCATACTTACTACGATGCCGAGCGCATCCTGGTGGACGACGAAAGGCTGCGCCAGGCCCGGCTGGCGCTGGTCGCGGCCTGCGCCCAGGTGTTGCACAATGGCCTGGCGGTGCTCGGCGTGGGAGCGCCCCGCAAGATGTAGCCGCCCGGCGGCAGGAATGTCAAAAGCAGTGAAACACAGTCAGCACGGATCGGTCATCGTCGGCATCATCATCGGTGTGGTGCTGGGCCTGGCCGCGGCCCTGGCCGTCGCGGTCTACGTCACCAAGGTGCCGGTGCCCTTCCTCAACCGGGGACAGAGCCGCACGGCCGAACAGGACGCCGCCGAATCCCGCAAGAACCGCGACTGGGACCCGAACGCGCCGCTGTACGGCAAGAATCCGGCCCGGCCACTGCCGCCGGCGGCCGGCGTCGTCGCCCCCGCGCCCGCGCCGCCGGTCGCCACGATTCCGGCGCCCGCCAAGCCCGATCCTGGCGCGCGGCCGGCCAAGCCTTCGGCGGACCCGCTGGGCGAGCTCGCCACAGCCCGCACCACTTCGCCTTCGTCCAACGCCGACCCGTTCATCTATTTCGTGCAGGCCGGCGCCTTCCGCACCCCGGAAGATGCGGAAGCGCAGCGCGCCAAGCTCTCGCTGATGGGCATCGAGGCCCGGGTGACCGAGCGCGAGCAATCCGGGCGGCAGGTGTTCCGGGTGCGTGTGGGGCCCTTCGACAAGAAGGAGGACGCCGACCGCCAGAAGGAAAGGCTCGAGGCCGGCGGCGTCGATACCGCGCTGGTGCGCGTGCAGCGCTGAGGTGAAACGAAGCGCCTGCGGCGGTGCCCCCTCGGGCCTGGCCCACTCCCCCTCGAGGGGCCGAGACCCGCGGCGCCAAACCGGGCTGTCCTGCGGAACCTTCCGGCCGAGCTGGCGTCTGATTCCGGACAGATAAACAAGGAGTGAGTGAAATGGATCGACGAGCGTTCTCCGCGGGCGCAGCCTGCGTTCTGGCGACGGCCGCCTGGCCCGGTGCCGTGCTGGCGCAAAACAGGAAGCCCGAGGAGGGCACCGATTTCGTGGCGCTGGGCAAGCGGGTCGGCGGCGACGTGCCTGCAGGCAAGGTCGAGGTGATCGAGTTCTTCTGGTACAGCTGCCCGCACTGCAACGCCTTCGAGCCCAGGCTGGACGCCTGGACCAAAAAGTTGCCTGCCGATGTGGTTTTCAGGCGCGTCCCCGTGGCGTTCCGTGACGACTTCGTGCCGCAGCAGCGCCTGTATTACACGCTGGAGGCCCAGGGCAAGCTGGGCGAGTTGCACGCCAAGGTGTTCCGCGCCATCCATGAGGAGCGGCAGGCCCTCAACCGGGAGGACTCCATCCTGGAGTGGGTGGGCAAGCAGGGCGTGGACAAGGCCAAGTTCAAGGAGCTGTTCAACTCGTTCTCGGTGACCAGCAAGGCGCGGCGCGCCACCCAGTTGCAGGACGCCTACAAGGTGCAGGGGGTGCCCGCCATGGGCGTCGCCGGGCGCTATTACACCGACGGCACCATGGCCGGCAGCCTGGACCGTGCGCTGCAGGTCACCGACTACCTCATCGCCGAGGCGCGCAAGTCTCGCTGAGCCTGGAGCGGCCCGCGCGACGGCGCAGGTATGGCCCCACGAAAAAGCCCGCCTGCCGGGCTTTTTTGCTGACTTGCTGGCTACAATGCGCAGCAAGATTCATGCCTTTCGCTTCGACGCCAGCCGGCGCTGCCGCGCGCCGAAATGCCGCCGCACCTATGAAACAAGCCTCGTTCGCCGCCCTGCTGTCCCTGGCCCTGCTGCTGCCGGCGGGCATGGCCAGCGCGGAAAGGGCGGACCGCGGCAAGCCGATGAACGTCGAGGCGGACGCCTTGCGCTACGACGACCTGAACCAGACCAGCGTCTTCACGGGCCGGGTGGTGGTGACCAAGGGCACGATCGTGATCCGCGGCGCGCGGGTGGACGTGCGGCAGGACCCCGAGGGCTACCAGCACGGGGTCGTCACGGCCGAGCCGGGTCGGCTGGCTTTCTTCCGGCAGAAGCGCGAAGGCGTGGACGAGTTCATCGAGGGCGAGGCCGAGACCATCGAATACGACGGCAAGGCGGACCGGGTCAAGTTCGTCAAGCGCGCCGAACTGCGGCGCTACCGTGGCGCGGCGGTCAGCGACGAGATGGTCGGCAGCCTGATCACCTATGACAACAGCACCGATGTCTTCACGGTCGACGGCGGGCCCGCCAGCCCGGCGGTCGGCGGCCGCATTCGTGCCGTGATTTCCCCCCGGCCGGGCGCGTCGGCGCCCGCGCAGCCGGCGGTCCGGCTGCGTCCGAGCGGCGCGCTGGACGAGGTCAGGAAGTGATCGAAACCTCCGCTGCCGGGCGTGCCGCCGTGCTGCCTGCCGGGCAGTCGCGGCTGCGGGTCCAGCACCTGCAGAAGACCTACGGCAGCCGCAAGGTCGTCAAGGACGTGTCGCTGGAAGTCGCCAGGGGCGAGGTCGTGGGGCTGCTCGGCCCCAACGGCGCCGGCAAGACCACTTCGTTCTACATGATCGTGGGACTGGTGCGCGCCGACGCGGGCGAGATTTCGATCGAGGGCCGCTCGGTCGAGCACATGCCCATCCACCGGCGTTCGCGCCTGGGCCTGTCCTACCTGCCGCAGGAAGCCTCGATCTTTCGCAAGCTCACCGTCGAGGAGAACGTGCGGGCGGTGCTGGAGCTGCAGCGCGACGGCCAGGGCCAGCCCCTGGCGCGCACCGAGATCGAAAAGCGGCTGACCGCGCTGCTGCAGGACCTGCGCGTGGACCACCTGCGCGATTCGCCCGCGCTGGCGCTGTCCGGCGGCGAACGCCGGCGCGTCGAAATCGCGCGGGCGCTGGCGACGCAGCCGCGCTTCATCCTGCTGGACGAACCCTTCGCCGGCATCGACCCGATCGCGGTGATCGAGATCCAGCGCATCATCGGCTTCCTCAAGTCGCGCGGCATCGGCGTGCTGATCACCGACCACAACGTGCGCGAGACGCTGGGCATCTGCGACCACGCGTACATCATCAGCGACGGCCACGTGCTCGCCCAGGGCACGCCTTCCGAGATCGTCAACAACGCCGACGTGCGTCGCGTCTACCTCGGCGAGCACTTCCGCATGTGAGTATGTGGACCCCCGCGCTTGGCATTGCGTGCGCCGCGCTGCCCACTGAGGGCGCGCGCCTGCCCAGGGGCGGCCCGTCGAGCCGCGGCCGCCTGTTCCCATGAAGCAGGGCTTGTCGCTGCGCGTCTCGCAGCATCTGGCCTTGACGCCGCAGCTGCAGCAGTCGATTCGGCTGCTGCAGCTGTCCACGCTGGAGCTGTCGCAGGAGGTCGAGCAGATGCTCGACGAGAACCCCTTCCTGGAACTGAGCCAGGAGGAGGCGCCACGCGACGAATTCGGCCCGGTGCAGGCCGACGCGCCGGTGCCGGAGGACGACCGCGAAACCGAGCAGGCCGACTACGCGCCGGCGCAGGACGATACGCGGTCCATCGCCGCCGAGCCGGACGCTGCGGTCGAATCCGAAGTGCCGAGCTGGGAGGGTGATGGCAGCACCGAAGTCGTCCCGGATGACGGCGAATGGGGCGGCGAGGCGCCGGCGCGCAAGAACAACCTGGGTGGCGATGACGAGGTGGATGCGACCGACCTGGCCCGGGGGCAGGAGTCGCTGCAGGCCCACCTGCACCGGCAGGCGCTGGCCCTGCGGCTGTCGGAGGAAGACCGCTGCGCGCTGTGGTTCCTGATCGAGTCGCTCAACGACGATGGCTACCTGGACGAGCCGCTCGAATCGCTGGCCGCGGGCCTGGCGCCGCACGACCCCGAACAGCAGGAGGAACTGGTGCACCGGTTCAGGGTGGCGCTGGGCCTGCTGCACAGCCTGGAGCCGACCGGCGTGGGTGCCCGCTCGCTGGCCGAATGCCTGTCGCTGCAGCTCAAGGCGATGCAGGGCGAGGCGGACGCCCCGCCGCCCTGCGCGACGGCGCTGCGCATCTGCGCCCAGCCGATGGAACTGCTGGCGCGGCGCGACGTGAAACGCCTGACCCAGTTGTGCGGCGACTCCGACGCGCAGGTGCGCTCGGCGATCGGCCTGATCACGCGCCTGGAGCCCAAGCCCGGCCGCCGCTTCGTGGACGTGGAACGCAACATCATCGTCCCCGACGTGCTGGTCACCCGGGTCGGCCGCGGCCCGCCGCGCTTTCGCGTCCAGCTCAATCCCGATGTGATGCCGCGGCTGCGGGTGCACGACGTCTATGCCGGCGCGATCAAGGCCCACAAGGGCGAGGGTCACCAGGCGCTGCAACAGCGGCTGCAGGAGGCGCGCTGGTTCATCAAGAACATCCAGCAGCGCTTCGACACCATCCTGCGCGTCTCCAATGCCATCGTCGAGCGGCAGAAGAACTTCTTCGTGCACGGCGAACTGGCGATGCGGCCGCTGGTGCTGCGCGAGATCGCCGACGAGCTAGGGCTGCACGAGTCCACCATCAGCCGCGTGACGACGGCCAAGTACATGGCCACGCCCTACGGCACCTTCGAGCTTAAGTATTTCTTCGGCTCCGCCCTGGGGACGGAAACCGGCGGCAACGCCTCCAGCACCGCGGTGCGCGCGCTGATCCGGCAATTCGTCGCGTCCGAGAACCTGAAGAAGCCGCTGTCGGACAGCCAGATCTCCGACATGCTCAAGGAGCAGGGCATCGAATGCGCGCGGCGCACCGTGGCCAAGTACCGCGAAGCGCTGCGCATCGCGCCGGCCAACCTGCGCAAGGCGCTGTAGTCTGCCCGCACCATGAACCGGTTGCAACTGTTCCTGCCTTGCGCCGCCGGCGTCGAGGGTTTCCTGGCCGACGAGGTGCACCGTCTCACCGGGCTGGCCGGCGACGACCTGCTGACCGGGCGTGGCGGCGTGGAACTGCGCGCGGCGTGGCGCGAAGCCATGTTCCTGAACCTGCACAGCCGACTCGCCCAGCGCGTGCTGGTGCGGCTGTCGCACACGCCGTACCGCAGCGAGAACGACTTGTACGAGGCGGCGGGCGCGCTCGCCTGGGAAGACTGGTTCACGACGCGGGAGAGTTTCAAGGTCGAGGTGACGGCGCAGCACAGCCCGCTCAAGAGCCTGAACTTCGCCGCGCTGAAGATCAAGGACGCGGTGGCCGATCGCTTCCGGCGCCACGGCGGCGCGCGTCCCGACGTGGACACGCAGCGGCCCGATGTGCGCCTGTACGCCCACCTGACCGGCGACCATGCCACGCTCTACATCGACACCTCGGGCGAGCCGCTGTTCAAGCGCGGCTGGCGCGAGGAGAAGGGCGAGGCGCCGCTGAAGGAAACGCTGGCCGCGGCCATGATCGCCGCCAGCGGCTGGAACGCCGACATGCCGCTGTACGACCCTTGCTGCGGCAGCGGCACCATCGCCATCGAGGCGGCCCAGGTGGCCTGCCGGATCGCGCCGGGCCAGCTGCGCCGCTTCGGGTTCGAAAAGCTGCTGCCCTGCCAGCCCGGCGCCTGGCAGTCGATGCGCGAGGAAGCCCGGGCCCGCCAGCGGCCGGCCAGCGCGCCGGTGTTCGGCAGCGACGTGGCGTTCCGCATGGTCGACTTCGCGACGCGCAACGCACAGCGGGCCGGTGTGGCCGCTGCGGTGCAATGGCGCGGCGGCGACGCGCTGCAGCGCATGCCGCCCACCGCCGAGCCGGGCGTGATGCTGGTCAACCCGCCGTACGGCGAGCGCATCGAAACCGCCGGCGTCGCCGGGCGCAGCCGGGGCGGCCGCGAGCGCGCGGAGATTGCGCAGGGCGGCGATTTCTTCAGCCAACTCGCCTCGCACTGGAAAAAGAACTACCCCGGATGGACCGCTTGGGTGCTGACGCCGGACCTCAAGTTGCCGTCGCGCATGCGGTTGAAGGAGTCGCGCCGCGTGCCGATGTGGAACGGCCCGATCGAATGCCGCCTGTTCCGCTTCGACATGGTCAGGGGCTCCGCGCGCGGGCCGGCGCCCCAGGCGCTGGAAGGCGATGACGCCACCTGAGGACGCCTGCCCGAAGGCCGTGGTGCTGGACACCAACGTGGTGCTCGATCTTCTGGTGTTTGCGGACGCGAGCACCGAACCGTTGCAAAGCGCGCTGGGGCGGGGCCGCCTGGTCTGGCTGGCCACGGCTGCAATGCGCGACGAGTTCGAATGCGTGCTGGGGTATCCGCAGATCGCATCGCGGCTGGCGCTTGCCGGAGCGCCCGCGACCCGCGTGCTGGCGCGCTTCGACCGGCAAGCCCGCATCGTGGCGCCGCCGCCGAGGGCGCCGGTGACCTGCAGCGATCCCGATGATCAGAAGTTCATCGATCTGGCGGTCAGCCGGCGCTGCCTGTTGCTCACCAAGGACGCCGCCGTGCTGAAGCTGAGGAAGAAGCTGGCGGGCCTGGAGGTGGCAGTCCACCCGGCGCTCGCGCCGCCTTGACCTTTCATTGCCGCGCCGGTGAGGGCAACGCCCGCCCAGGTTCATGCTGGGCCCGCCGACGTTTGTCTGGCGACCCCGAACGCGTGGTGGTTGCCTGAGGACGCGCTCAGCCGTCGGGTTTGTCCAGAAGCTCCAGCAGGCGCGCCAAGGCGCGCTCCACCGTCGCGCGCCGCACGGCCGCGCGGTCCCCGCCGAAGCGCTTCATTTCGCTGGTCAGCACCCCATCCACCATGAAGCCGAACCAGACGGTGCCCACGGGTTTTTGCGGGCTGCCGCCCGCCGGGCCGGCGATGCCGGTGACGGCCACGCCGACGCGGGCGCGCGAATACCGCACGGCGCCGGCCGCCATGGCGCGCACGACCTCTTCGCTCACAGCGCCATGCGCCGCGATCAGTGCAGGGTCCACCCCCAGGAGTTCGGCCTTGGATTCATCGGAATAGGTGACGAACCCGCGGTCGAACCAGTTGCTCGATCCGGGCAGGTCCGTGCAAGCCGCGGCGATCAGGCCGCCAGTGCAGCTTTCGGCCGTTGCCAGCATCCAGCCCTTGTCCTGCAGCACTGCTGCCAGTGTGTTCGCGCTTGTCACAGGGTCCTCCACAGCGCGATGACGAGCAGCGTGCAGAACGCGGCCACCAGATCGTCGAAGATGATCCCGAAGCCGCCGCGCCAGCCGAAGCCGTGGAACAGGTCGTCCGCCCAGGCCACCGGGCCCGGCTTGACGGCATCGAACAGGCGAAACACCAGGAAGGCCCCGAGCTGGGCCCAGAAGGTCGCGGGCATCAACAGCCACAGCACGATCCAGAAGGCGATCACTTCGTCCCATACGATGCTGCCGGGGTCGAGCACGCGCATGTGGGCGGCAGTGGTGCTGCAGGCCCACCAGCCTATCGCCAGCGCGGCGCCGATCACCGCGCCGATGGCAAGCGGGGTAAGCCAGTGCTGCAGCAGCGCGAAGACGAGCCAGGCCCACAGTGTCCCCACGGTGCCGGGCGCGAGCGGCGACAGGCCCGTGCCGAAGCCCAGCGCGATGCAGTGGGCCGGGTGCGACAACATGAAGCGCATGCTGGGGCGCATCGCGGCGGGACGCAGCGGCGGATTGAGCGGCGCCGTCATCGCGAAGATCCCTTGGGGGCGAATGCCGGTGCGGCGCGCGGCCCGCCAGCGCCGCGCGGCGCCGCCGCAGGCTGGAGTTGGGCTTGCCGCATGCGCCAATGGTAACCATGCGAGGAGCCTGGCCTCGCATCACCTGCAACTGCCATGCCGCTTCCTGAATTCGCGCGGGTCCATCGCCGCGCCGCCCGCCCAAAGTCCAAGGCGCGCGTGGCGGGCCCGCGTCTCCTGTGCCGCATAGGGTCCGCGGTCGCGCTGGAAGCGGTGCGACCAGGCGTGACCCTGGGCCACCATCCAGGCGCCTGCGTCCCGTCCCTCCACGCTGACCTGCGCGAGCACGCGCCGGTAGCTGTCGCGCGCGCGGCTGGCCACCGCGACGCGCCGGTGCAGCACATGCGCCGCCAGCGCGTCGCGCGCGCTCTTGCCGTGCGGCTGGCAGATTTCCGGGGCGTCGATGCCGCGCAAGCGGATCTCGCGCGGTGCCCCGCCTGCGGCAGGGCGTACCCAGAGCGAGTCGCCGTCGACGACGGCGGTGACCACGCCCTCGAAACTGCCCGCGTGCGCCGGCAGTGCGAGGCCTGTCAGCGAGTACGCGAGCAGCAGGCGAAGACAGGCCCTCATCACTTCAAGACGGCAATTCTTCGTGGGCGATGGCGGACGCGTGAGGCCGGGACAAGCTTCAGGCGAAGTGATCGAAGGAACTGAACCGTCCGTGCACGGCGCGGCCCTGTCCGTCGACCAGCCGCAGCCCCGGCTGCGGCTCGATCCGGCCGATGCGCGTGACGGGCGTGCGCGCTTGCCGCGACGCGGCGAGCACGGCATCGCGCCGCGCCGCGGGCGCGGTGAACAGCAGTTCGTAATCATCGCCGCCGGCCAGCACGTATTCCAGCCGGCCCGCCTCGTCCAGCACGCCCTGCGCCGCCAGCAGGCCGGCGGCGACGGACGTTTCGACGCGTGCACCCACCGCGGAGCGGCGCAGGATGTGGCCGAGGTCGCCGAGCAGGCCGTCGCTCACGTCGATGGCCGAGGTCGCGATGCCGCGCAGGGCCTGGCCCAAGGCCAGGCGCGGCGTGGGCTGGTCCATGCGCGCCCGGGCGGACTCGAAAATGCCCGCCGGCACGGACAGCGTGCCGCGCAGCACCTCCAGCGCGAGGCGGGCGTCGCCCAGGGTGCCGCTCACGTAGATGTCGTCGCCAGCCGCCGCGCCGCCGCGCAGCAGCGCCTGGCCTTGCGGCACCTCGCCGAACGCGGTGATGCAGATGTTGAGCGGACCGCGCGTGGTGTCGCCGCCCACCAGCTCGCAGCCGTGCTCGTCCGCCAGCGCCAGCAGGCCGCGCGCGAACGGCTCCAGCCAGGCCTCGTCGGCCCGCGGCATGGCGAGCGCCAGCGTGAACGCCAGCGGCGCGGCCC
>JAMPXR010000051.1 GCA_023701085.1 Ramlibacter sp.
CCGACGAGGTGCGCTGGGAGGTGGGCGCGCGGGTGGCCTTGTTTCGCGGCGGCCACAATGCGATGACGGGCGAGCAGTCGCAGATCGCGGTCAACAGCATCATCGGCACCAAGGGCGTGCCCAACATCAACCCCTTCGAGCTGCGGCCGGGCCTGACCAACGGCAAGCTGTTCGCGCGCGACCGCAACGTCTGCGCCTACTGCGGCAGGCACTGCGGGGAAGAAGAGCTCACGCGCGAACACATCATCCCCTTCGCGCAGAACGGCAGGGACCACTGGATGAACGTGGTCACGGCATGCCGGGCGTGCAACCACCGCAAGAGCAACCGCACGCCGGAGCAGGCGCGCATGCCGCTGCTCTACGCGCCCTACGTTCCCAGCCTGTGGGAAGACTTCATCCTGCGCAACCGGCGCATCCTGGCCGACCAGATGGAGTTCCTGATGGCGCACCTGCCCAAGTCGTCGCGGCTGCACGCATAACGGCCTTGCGCGCGGCGGCACGTCAGGCGAACACGCCCGCGGTGTCCTGCATCCTTTGCGAGACTTCGCCCAGATGGTGCAGGGTGTCGCCGAAACTCAGCTCCAGCTGCGTGAGCTTCTTGAAGTAGTGGCTGCCGATGTACTCGTCGGTGACGCCGATGCCGCCGTGCAACTGCACCGACTGCTGGCCGACGAAGCGCATCGAGACGCCCAGCTGGTACTTGGCGCGTGACAGGGCGCGGCGTCGCTCCTCGGCGGGCGCATTGAGCTTGAGCGAGGCGTAATAGCTCATGGAGCGCGCCAGCTCCAGCTGCATCTTCATGTCGGCCACGCGGTGGCGCAGCGCCTGGAAGGTGGCCAGTGCCACGCCGAACTGCTTGCGGGTGTTGAGGTACTCCACCGTGGTGTCCATGGTCTTGTCCAGCACACCGACGGCTTCGGCGCAACTGGCGGCGATGCCGATGTCCACCGCGTGTTCCAGGGCCGTCAGGCCGTCCTGCGTGACCAGCGCGGCTGGCGCGGCGTTGAATGTGACTTCGGCGGCGCGGCCACCATCCTGCGTGCCGTAGCCGCGCGCGGCCACGCCCGCCGCGCCGCGTTCGACCAGGAACAGCGCGATCTTGCCGTCGACGGCGGCCGGGACCAGGAACGCATCCGCCCGGTCGCCCGCGGGAACGATGCTCTTGGCGCCCGTGACGGTCCACGCGCTTGCCGAGCGCTCTGCCCGCGTTTCGCAGACGTCCAGCCGGTAGCGCGACTTGCGCTCCTGCTGGGCCAGCACCACCAGCGCCTCGCCAGCGGCAATGCGGGGCAGCCAGGACGACTTGAGCGCAGCCTCGGCGTAACCGTTCAGGATGCCGCCCGCGATCAGCGCCTGGGCCAGCGGCTCCAGCACGATGCCCCGGCCCAGCTCCTCCATCACCACCATGCCTTCGACAGGGCCCATGCCCATGCCGCCCTGGTCGTCCGGGATGTAAAGGCCGGTCAGGCCGAGCTGCGCCAGTTCGCCATACGCGCCGCGGTCGAATCCGCCGGCGTTGGCGATCGCGCGCCGCCGCTCGAAGCCGTAGCCCTTGTCGACCCATTTGCGCACCGCGTCGCGCAGCTGTTGCTGGTCGTCACTGAAATCGAAGTCCATTTGTCATTCCTTCGCGTAGCGAACTTTCTGGAGCCCCCTCTCGGAGGGGGCGCGGGGGAGCCGTGTGCGCGCGCAGCGCAGGTTGTCCACGGCGTTAGCCGAGGACAACCTGCGCGACGATGGTTCTTTGAACCTCGTTGGAGCCGCCGTAGATCGTTGTCTTGCGCAAGTTGAAATAGGTCGACGCCAGCGGCGCGCAGTACGCGGCGCCGACGAACTCGCCCTGCCAGCCGGCCTCCATCGCTTCGCGCACCAGCGGCACGGCGTACGGCCCGGCCGCCAGCATCATCAGCTCGCTGTAGCGCTGCTGGATCTCGCTGCCCTTGATCTTGAGCAGGCCGGCGATGTCCAGCGGGTTCTTGCCGGATTTCTCCGCCGACAGCACGCGCAGCACCAGCATTTCGAGCGCGACCACGTCCACTTCCAGGCGGGCGATCTCGTCGCGCAGGCGCTGGTCCTGGTACACGTCCTCGGCCTTGGCGATGCGCTTGAGGCGTTCGAGTTCGCGCTTGGCGCGGTTCACATCCGCGATGTTGGTGCGCTCGTGCGACAGCAGGTGCTTGGCGTAAGTCCAGCCCTTGTTTTCCTCGCCGATCAGGTTCTCGGCAGGCACTTCCACGTTGTCGAAGAAGACCTCGTTGACTTCCGGTTCGCCGTCCAGCATGTAGATCGGCCGCACGCTCACGCCCGGCGACTTCATGTCGATCAGCAGGAACGAGATGCCGGTCTGCGGCTTGCCTTCCGTGCTGGTGCGCACCAGGCAGAAGATCCAGTCGCCGAACTGCGCCAGGGTGGTCCAGGTCTTCTGGCCGTTGACGATGTACGTGTCGCCCTTGCGTTCGGCGCGGCACTTCAGCGACGCGAGATCGGAGCCCGCGCCGGGTTCGCTGTAGCCCTGGCTCCACCACACCTCGCCGCTGGCGATGCCGGGCAGGAAGCGCTTCTGCTGCTCGGCGTTGCCGAAGGTCATGATGACGGGCGCCACCATCACCGGCCCGAACGGCACGATGCGCGGCGCGCCGGCCAGGGCGCATTCCTCCTCGAACAGGTGCTTCTGCACGGCGCTCCATCCGGGGCCGCCGAATTCCTTGGGCCAGCCGTATCCCAGCCAGCCCTTCTTGCCCAGGATGCGGGCCCAGCCCTGCATGTCCTGGCGTGTCAGGCGCAGCGAGTTGAGGACCTTGTGCGAAGTTTCCTTCGGCAGGTTGGCGCGCACCCAGGCGCGCACGTCCTCGCGGAATTTCTGTTCCTCAGGCGTGAAAGCTAGATCCATGTGTCGGTCTCCGGGTTGCGGCAATTATCCGCACGGTCGTTCTATTCTGCCTGTCCGGGTTGTGACATCCCGAGCTGCTCGCAGAGATTTTGCACAGCGCAGCGCAGCCGCGCCACTTCATGTTCCAGCGACTCGATGCGTGCTTCGAGCGCGGGCTGCGGGCCGTCCGCCGTCACCTGCGCTTGCGGCTCGCCCGCGTCCACCGGCCCGCACAGCAGGTGCGCCCAGCGCTGCTCGCGCATGCCGGGGGCGCGCGGCAGCTTGACGACCAGCGAACCGCCTTTTTCTTCCGGCCGCGCCTGCAGCTCTTCCAGGAAGGCCTCGACCGACGAGATGTCGGCGAACCGGTACCAGCGCTCGCTGTTGATGCGCAGCTCGCCCGCGGTCTGCGGCCCGCGCAGCATCAGCAGGCCCAGCAGCACGGCCGATTGCTCGGGCACGCCCACGCCGCGCTGGAAGTTGTGCTCCCAGCGCGCCACCCGGCTGCCGCTGGACTGGAACACCAGCGCCAGCAGCTTGAGCGCATCCAGCGCCTCCTGGGCCTGCGCTTCCGTCAGGTTCATCAGGGGCTCGCGGCTGCTCTTCTGGTTGCAGCCGGCGACCAGCGAATTGAGCGACAGCGGGTAGCTGTCCGGCACCGTGCGGGCCTTTTCCATCAGCGTGGCGAGCACGCGGGCTTCGATCGGTGTCAAGGGGCGCAGGGGCATGGCTGGGATAATCGATGAGCCGCGGGCGGCGCGAGGCTGCCCGGGGCAAGGTTGTGGAAATGAAGAACATCGTTATTCTGATCTCCGGCAGCGGCTCCAACATGGCCGCCATCGTGCGATCGGCGCGGCGCGAGGGCTGGGACAAGAGCCAGGGCGCGCGCATCGCCGCCGTCATCAGCAACCGGGCCGACGCCGCCGGCCTGGTGTTCGCGCGCGAGCAGGGGATCGCCACCGCCGTGGTCGATCACAAGCGCCATGCCACGCGCGAGGCCTTCGACGCCGAACTGGCGGCGGCGATCGACGCCCACCAGCCCAGCCTGGTCGTGCTGGCCGGCTTCATGCGCATCCTCACCCCCGGATTCGTGCAGCGTTACCAGGGGCGGCTGCTCAACATCCATCCTTCGCTGCTGCCGGCATTTCCCGGCTTGCACACGCACCAGCGGGCCATCGACGCGGGCTGCAAGGTGGCCGGCGCCACCGTGCACCAGGTCACTTCCGAGCTCGACCATGGGCCCATCCTGGAGCAGGCCGTCGTCCCCATCCTGCCGGGCGACACGGCCGAGAAGCTGGCCGCCCGCGTCCTGACGCAGGAACACCTGATCTACCCGCGCGCGATCGCGCAGCTGCTGCCTCGGCTGTAGCGCGTGCTTCGGTCCCCGCCCGTGCGGGGCCGACGAAGCTTCAGGACGCCGTTGGGCCGATGGGGGTCAATCGAGCACGTGCGACACCAGGCCGTCGGCCAGTTTCGGCTCGAACCAGGTCGACTTGGGCGGCATGACCTCGCCGGCATCGGCCACCGCCATCAGGTCCTCCAGCGAGGTCGCGAACAGGGCGAAGGCCACCGCCATCTCGCCGGAGTCGACCCGCCGCTCCAGTTCGGCCAGCCCGCGGATGCCGCCGATGAAATCGATGCGCTTGTCGGTGCGCGGATCGCCGATGCCCAGCAGCGGGGAAAGCAGGTTGTCCTGCAGCAGGCTGATGTCGAGCCGGCGCACCGGGTCGGCGTGCGGGACCCGCTCGTCACGTATGCGCAGGCGGTACCACTTCCCTTGCAGATACATCCCGAACTCGCGCGGCGCCGCCGGCCTGGCCTGCGCCTTCGCGGGTGAAGACACATCGAAAGCCTCGCGCACCCGTGCCAGGAACGCGTCGGGCGACAAGCCGTTGAGGTCCTTGACCGCGCGGTTGTAGTCGAGGATCTTCACCTGGTCGTCGGGGAAATTCACGGACAGGAAATACTCGTAGGCCTCCTCGCCTGTGGCTTGCGGATTGCGCGCTCGCCGCGCCGCCGCCACCCGCGCGGCGGCGGCGGAACGATGGTGCCCGTCGGCGATGTACAGGCGGTCCATCGCACTGAACGCGCGCGTCAACTCCTGAACCGCTCCCGCATCGTTCACGACCCACAGGATGTGGCGTACGCCATCGTCGGCCGTGACATCCACATCGGGTTTCGCGTGGGTCAGCGGCGTGACCAGCGCGTCCACCTGCGCCGATTGGCGGTAGGTCATGAAAACCGGCCCGGTTTGCGCGTTGAGCACGTCGATCTGGCGGACCCGGTCGTCTTCCTTGTCGGGCCGCGTGAATTCATGGCGGCGGATGCGCTGGTCCTCGTACGCCGGCACCGACGCCGCGGCGACGATCCCGGTCTGGATGTGGGAACCCATCACCAGCCGGTAGATGTAGTAGCCCGGCACGGCGTCGCGCTCCAGCACACCCTGGGCCAGCATGCGGTCCAGGTTCTCCCTGGCTTTGTCATAGACCGCTGCCGAATAAGGATCCGTTCCAGCCGGCAGGTCGATCTCGGCCTTCGAGATGTGCAGAAAACTCCACGGCTTGCCTTCGGCCCGTTTGCGCGCCTCGTTCGAATCGAGCACGTCGTAAGGCGGCGCGATCACTTCCTGCGCGCGGCCGGCCGCGGGGCGAAGACCGGTAAAGGGACGAAGCAGTGTCATGGATGGATGTTCCGGAACAAGAAAACAAGGAGGGTGACTCGCGCCGCGAGCCTCCCGGCGCCAGCGAACGATCTGCGGCGCAGACTGCTAGTCTACGCCGTGCGATGGGACAATCGGACCATGCATCCCAAAGCCCTGCTCGAGGCCTGCGCCGAACTCGTCAAGCTCACGCTCAAGTTCGAGCATCCCGCCGACGCCGTCGTATCGCGGTACTTCCGCGACAACCGCGCGCTCGGCCCGCGTGAACGCGCGACGCTGGCCGAGACCGTCTACACCGTGTTGCGCAGGAAGCTGCTGTTCGACCATCTCACGCCCTCGGGGTCGGGGCCGAAAGAGCGGCGCATGGCCATCCTGGGCTTCCACGGCCCGCGCGACTTCCTCAAGAGCGCTCTCTCCGAGCAGGAAAAGAACTGGCTCGACCAGTGCGACGCGATCGACCCGGCCGACCTGCTGGAGCGGCACCGGCACAACCTGCCCGAATGGCTGGTGCAGCCGCTCAAGGAGCAGCTGGGCGCGCAATTCTGGCCGCTGGTCGAAAGCCTCAACCAGGGCGCGCCGCTGGACCTGCGCGTCAACACGCTGACGGACAAGCGCGCCGACGTGCGAAAGGAGCTGGAGCTGGCGGGGATCGCGTCCACGCCCACGCCCTTTTCGCCCTGGGGCCTGCGCGTGCAGGGCAAACCCGCGCTGGCAAAGCTGGACGCCTTCGCGCGCGGGGCGGTCGAGGTGCAGGACGAGGGCTCCCAGCTGCTGGCGCTGCTGCTGGACGCGCGGCGCGGCGAGATGGTGGTGGACTTCTGCGCCGGCGCGGGTGGCAAGACCCTGGCCATTGGCGCGGCCATGCGCAACACCGGCCGGCTCTACGCCTTCGACACCTCGGCGCACCGGCTGGACGCGCTCAAGCCGCGCCTGGCCCGCAGCAAGCTGTCGAATGTGCACCCGGCGGCGATCGCGCACGAGCGCGACGACCGGATCAAGCGGCTGGCCGGCAAGATCGACCGGGTGCTGGTCGACGCGCCCTGTTCCGGCCTGGGCACGCTGCGCCGCAACCCCGACCTCAAATGGCGCCAGTCGCCGCAATCGGTCCAGGAAATGGCGCTGAAGCAGGCGGCGATCCTGCACAGCGCCGCGCGCCTGCTCAAGCCGGGCGGACGGCTGGTGTACGCCACCTGCAGCCTGCTGCCGCAGGAAAACGAGGAGATCGCGCAGGCCTTCAGCGCTTCGCATGCCGACTTCACGCCGCTGGCGGTGGGCGAACTGCTGGCAACCCTCAAGGTGGAGCGTGCGTCCGACCTGTGCAGTGGCGGCCCGGCCGGGATCGACTTCCTGCGTTTGTGGCCGCACCGGCACCAGACCGACGGCTTCTTCGCCGCCGCGTGGCAGAAGAAGTAGGAACAGCGAGACCGGCAGGGAAGGTGGGGCCGGCAGAGAGGACGAGGCCAGCGGCCGGCGAAACCTGGACCAGAAGGGCGCTGCGCCAGAGCGCAGGTGCCCGGCCACCGGCCTCACCCCGACCGTCGATCCCGCTGCAGCAGCTGGACCGTGCACCCATCCATGCATGAGCTGACAGCCAAAAATTAACGCAGGGCGGCCATTTGTGCGGTTTTCGGCGGCTCCCGCACACGATCGGACGCCCGCCGCTAGAATCGCCGGTTCCATCAGGGGCCGGGTTGGCCCCTTCTTGCTTTTTGAAAGAGACGCTCTCGCTTATGTTGCTTCCCGACTGGGCCGTGCTGTACGCGGCCCTCGACTGGCTGGCCAACGGGCTGTGGGATCTGTCCTGGTGGCAGATCGTTATCTATACGCTGGTGACCACCCACATCACCATCGCCGGCGTCACCATCTTCCTGCACCGCGCCCAGGCGCACCGGGCCATGGACCTGCACCGCATCCCGGCGCACTTCTTCCGTTTCTGGCTGTGGTTGGGCACGGGCATGGTGACCAAGGAGTGGGTCGCCATCCACCGCAAGCACCACGCCAAATGCGAGACTGCGGACGATCCGCACAGCCCGCAGACGCGCGGCATCGAGACCGTGCTCTGGCGCGGCTCCGAGCTCTACCGTGCCGAAGCGAAAAACCGGGAGACGCTGGCCAAGTTCGGCCATGGCACCCCCGACGACTGGATCGAGCGCAGGCTGTACACCCCGTACAGCTGGCAGGGCGTGGGCCTGATGCTGATCCTGAACCTGGCCCTGTTCGGCGCGATCGGCCTGACGGTCTGGGCCGTGCAGATGCTGTGGATCCCGGTGACCGCGGCCGGCGTGATCAACGGCATCGGTCACTACTGGGGCTACCGCAACTTCGAGGCGCCCGACGCCAGCACCAATATTTCGCCCTGGGGCCTGCTCATCGGGGGCGAGGAGCTGCACAACAACCACCACACCTACCCGACCTCGGCCAAGTTCTCGGTCAAGCGCTACGAATTCGACATCGGCTGGACCTACATCGCGCTCATGCGAAGGATCGGCTGGGCCACCGTGCGCAAGGTTCCGCCTAAATTGCAGCTGGGCGCGGTCAAGGCGGTGGCGGACGAAAAGACGCTGGAGGCGCTGATCGCGAACCGCTACGAAGTCATGGCGGGCTATGCGCGCGAAATGCGCCGGGTGTGCAAGGCCGAGATCGCCGCGCTGCGCAAGAAGCGGGCCGACCTGTCGCCGCTGAAGGCCGCCAGGCGCTGGCTGCACCGCGACGACGCCAGGGTGCCGGCCGCCGCGCGGGCCCAGCTCGCGCTGGCGCGCGCGGCCCATCCGGTGCTGGACAAGATGGTCACCATGCGCGAAGAGCTGCGGCAGATGTGGCTCAACACGTCCCAGTCGCGCGAGCAGCTGGCGGCCGACCTGCAATCCTGGTGCCGGCGCGCCGAGGAAAGCGGCATCGCCCAGCTTCAGCAGTTTTCCGTGAGGCTGCGCGCCGCGGCGTAAGCGGGTGCCCTTCGGGCCGCAAGCCGGGCCGCGCGCCGCCGGACTCTTTCCCGCGCGCAGCCGGACAGGCATCCCTGACGCTACCGTCGGTAACCGTCCGACATGGTTTCGGCACCTGCTGGACATCCCTGCTTCATGGGCCCGGTGTTCAATGTCCTGATGGCGGGCCGTGGGCCTGCCCAAGGAGTGAACCGATGAGAAAGCTCATGCTTTCGGTGCTGGCCGTCGCGACTCTGGCGGCGGGCGCCGCTTTCGCGCAGTCCGGCGATGCCGAGTCGCAGGCCGGCTCGGCCTGGCGGTCCCCGCCGGACTCGGCCTGGGGCCCGGCCCGGGGAACGCCGGAGTACTGGGGCAACAGCGGCTTCCCGCCCCGGGAACAGCCCTATGTGTACGACTATCGCAGCGGCCGCTATGTGCCCTACGCCTACCGTTCCGGGCCCGCCTATCCGTACCTGAATCCCCGCCGCGGCGACCGCGACGGCGACGGCGTGCGCAACCGCGACGACCGCCATCCGAACGATCCGCGCCGCTGGTGAGGCGCGGGACGCTCAAGGCGAAAAAAAGCCCCGCGTCGCGGGGCTTTTTTTGACGGCAGGAATGACCGGGCCGTTCGGCCCCCAAGTCATTTCAGTTTCGTCTCTTTGTACTGCACGTGCTTGCGAGCCTTGGGATCGAACTTCATGATCGCCATTTTCTCGGGCATGAGCTTCTTGTTCTTGCTGGTCGTGTAGAAGTGGCCGGTCCCCGCGGTGGATTCCAGCTTGATCTTTTCGCGTCCGCCTTTGGTTGCCATGATGCAAGTCCTCTAATCAGTTGGGGACAGAGCTGAAGGTCTGTCCCCCAAAAATATTACGCTTGACCACGTGCACGCAGGTCCGCGAGCACGGCGTCGATGCCGTTCTTGTCGATCAGCCGCAGCGCGGCGCTCGAAACACGCAGGCGCACCCAGCGGTTCTCGCTCTCGACCCAGAAGCGGCGGTATTGCAGATTCGGCAGGAACCGGCGCTTGGTCCGGTTGTTGGCGTGGGAAACGTTGTTCCCGACCATCGGGCCTTTGCCCGTCACGTCGCATACGCGTGCCATCAGCACTCCAATTCAGTCAAACGGCAATCACTGGCGGCAGGTCGCCCTGCCTCGCTCTTGCCTCACCTCGCCAGAAGGGTGGCGGTAACCCAAAGCCAAACATTATAACCGGGAAGCCGGGCGCGGCCCGCGGCTCAGCCCTGCTCCAGGAAACGCTGCGCGTCCAGCGCCGCCATGCAGCCGGTGCCGGCGCTGGTGATCGCCTGCCGGTACACATGGTCCTGCACGTCGCCGGCGGCGAAGATGCCGGGCACGCTGGTCATCGTCGCGAACCCCTGCAGGCCGGAGCGGGTGATGATGTAGCCGTCCTTCATCTCCAGCTGGCCCTTGAAGATCTCGGTGTTGGGCTGGTGGCCGATGGCGATGAAGCAGCCTTGCAGCGTCAGCTCCTCGGTTTCGCCCGTGCGCGTGTCCTTCAGGCGCACGCCGGTCACGCCGCTGGCGTCGCCCAGCACCTCGTCCAGCGTCTGGAACAGCTTCAATTCGATCTTGCCGGTCTTGACCTTGTCCATCAGCTTGTCCACCAGGATGGGCTCGGCCTTGAACTTGTCGCGCCGGTGCACCAGGTACACCTTGCCCGCGATGTTGGACAGGTACAGGGCCTCCTCGACCGCCGTGTTGCCGCCGCCGATCACGCAGGTGACCTGGTCG